>JALSJL010000149.1 GCA_026989405.1 Marinosulfonomonas sp.
CTATACATCGTCCTGCAGTTATCTGATCCGCGAAGGGCTGCTGGTTCCCGCGCTTGGTCGGTCATTGAAGACCGGGAAGATGTATTGCATGGTCCTGAACCGGAATTCGCACAACCCGCAGCTTGCCGAGCATGTCCTTCAGTGGATCTGCCACCAATCCTCGGGAATAATGCGCGATATCGCCCCGTGCCTTCATGGGTCTGACGTGGCCATGATCGCGCAAGGCTGAACAGTTGCCAGGGGGCATGGCAACCCAAGCGAGAGGTGCCGACATGACGAAGCGGAGGACATTTTCCGACCAGTTCGGCGCCAGGGGTGCGCAGGCGGCCGGCATGGTTTCGGGACGGCCCGGTTGCGTGCTGAAGGGGGCATCAGTTCCGGTGCAAACCGGGTCGGGGTTGCCTGGAACCATGAACCGAACCCGGGCACCTTGGTATCTGGTGCCCGGGTCATCGAGCGTATATCGTGACCCGAAAGTGCCATGAGCCAATCGGCCGATGCCGCCGTCTGGACACAGGAAAGGAGCGAATGACATGAAACGACTTGCGGGCAAAACGGTTCTGGCCACCGCCTCGGGCGCGGGGATCGGGCTGGCCACGGTCCGGCGCATGCGTGACGAGGGCGCGCGCGTGATTGCGACCGACATCAACACCGACCCGATCCGCGATGAGCCGGGGCTGGAGGTGCATAGGCTGGATGTGACCGATACCGAGGCGGTCAACGCCCTGGCCGCAGAGATCGGGCCGGTTGACGTCTTGTTCAACTGTGCGGGTTTCGTGCATTCGGGAAGCGTGCTTGAGGCCACTCATGACGACCTCGATTTCGCCTGGGCGCTAAACGTGCGCGCCATGTTTGACACGACCCGCGCAGTATTGCCGGGGATGCTGGAACGCGGCGGCGGCTCGATCATCAACATGTCGTCGGTGGCCAGTTCGCTCAAGGGGGTGCCGAACCGCTGCGTCTACACCATGACCAAGGCGGCGGTGATCGGGCTGACCAAGTCGGTGGCGGCAGACTATGTCGGGCAGGGCATCCGCTGCAACGCGATCTGCCCCGGAACGGTCGAAAGCCCGTCGCTTCACGAACGGCTGCGCGCCACCGGGGACTTTGAAAAGGCGCACAAGGAATTTGTCGCGCGCCAGCCCATGGGGCGGCTGGGCAAACCCGAGGAAATCGCGGCGCTGGCGGCCTACCTGGCCAGCGACGAAGCCGGTTTCACCACCGGGCAGACACATATCATAGACGGCGGCTGGGCACTGTAGGGAGAGAAAGAATGAAACTTGTTCGATACGGCGAGCGCGGCGCGGAAAAGCCCGGCGCGATAGATGAAAACGGCGCATTGCGCGACCTGTCGGGCGTGATCGGTGACCTGTCCGGCGCGGTGCTGGGCGAGCTGGAAACACTGGCGGCGCTTGACCTGTCATCGCTGCCGGTTGTCGCGGGCGCCCCGCGGTTGGGCGCGTGCGTGGGCGGCACCGGCAAGTTCATGTGTATCGGGCTGAACTATTCCGACCACGCCGCCGAAGCCGGAATGCAGGTCCCCGCGGAGCCGGTTCTGTTCATGAAGGCAACAAGCGCGATCTGCGGGCCGAACGATCCGATCATCATCCCGCGCGGCTCGACCGCAACCGACTGGGAGGTCGAGCTGGGCGTGGTGATCGGCAAGCCCGGGAAATACATCGACGAAGCCGACGCGATGACCCATGTCGCGGGGTTTTGCGTGATCAACGACGTTTCGGAACGCGACTTTCAGATCAAGCACGAAGGCCAGTGGACCAAGGGCAAGTCATGCGACAACTTCGGCCAGACCGGCCCCTGGCTGGTGACGCCGGACGAAGTGGACGACGTGCAGAACCTGAAGATGTGGCTCGAGGTGAACGGCGAACGGATGCAGGATGGCTCGACCGCGACGATGATCTACAGCGTGGCCCATATCGTGGCCTATCTCAGCCGGTTTTTCACACTGCACCCCGGCGACATCATTTCGACCGGCACACCGCCGGGTGTCGGCATGGGCAGGACGCCGCCGCGCTACCTGAAGCCGGGCGATGTGGTGCGCCTGGGCATCGAAGGGCTGGGGGAACAGCGACAGGAAGCGATTGCCGACCCGGATTGACACGTCTCGGCGATTGAGCGCCCCAAACCATCGGTTGCCCGGACGGAGCGGGCCTTGTCAGTCGACGAAGGCCTTTTCCACAACGTATTCGGCCGGTTCCGAATTTGCGCCCTCGGTCAGGCCAAACCCTTCCAGAATGTCCTTCATGTCGGTGTTGAAGGCCAGCGATCCACACACCATTGCGCGATCGGTTTCCCGTGAAATCCCCGGCACGCCCAGGTCGGCAAAGGCCTTGCCCGACAGCAGATTGTCCGTGATCCGCCCGTCGCCGGGGCCGTCGTCGCGTGTCGTTGTCGGATAGTAGCGCAGCTTGTCCCCGACAAATTCCCCGATCAACGGGTCGTCCGGCAGGCTTTCGATCAGGTTTCGACCGTATTCCAGCTCGGCCTCTTCGCGGCAGGTGTGCATCATGATAACCTCGTCATACCGCTCATAGGTATCCGGGTCGCGCATCAACGACGCGAAAGGCGCAATGCCGGTTCCGGTGGCAAAAAACCACAGGCGCTTGCCCGGCAAAAGCGCATCCAGCACAAGCGTGCCCACGGGTTTCGGGCGCAGGATGATCTGGTCGCCGGGCTGGATATGCTGCAGCCGTGAGGTCAGGGGGCCATCGGGCACCTTGATCGAATAGAACTCGAGCTCTTCGTCCCATGCCGGAGACGCGATGGAATAGGCCCGCAACAATGGCTTTCCGTTGTCTCCCATCAGGCCGATCATCACAAATTCGCCCGAGCGAAACCGCAAGGAGCGGGGGCGCGTGACACGAAACGAAAACAGTCGATCGGTCCAGTGTTTGACGGATGTCACCGTCTGTGCATCCGGAAGGGTTGGAGTCCTGGTGCTTGGCGCGTCGTTCACGGGGGCATTCCTGGGTCAGCGATTGATTTGGCTCTGTGTAGTCGATGGTTTGCCGGGATTGAAGGCTACACTGTGCCGCGGCTGTGGGGCGATTTGTCATATGTATGCAAATGATGATCGGTTGGCCATCTGCATTGACGCAGGAGGGGGGCGACAGTCGCGGTGGTTCTCGATGCCGCGGGAACCAATCGGCCAATCGGCTGGTGGAGCCACAACAAAATTCTATTTGAGACTGGAAAAGCCGGTAGAAATGGAACATTGTTCTGAAATGCAGGGGCGAGGTTTCTTCGGCCGCGAGCAGAGAGGGTTGACATGGCTGGGCTGATGGATGCGACGGACCGGAAAATTCTGATCGAACTCCAGCGCGATGCCAGCCAGTCACTGGATGAAATCGCGCGCCGTGTCGGATCGTCGAAAACACCGGTCTGGAACCGGATACGCAAGATGAAGGACGCCGGCGTCATTGGCCGCACCACGGTCGAACTGGACGCCGGGGCGCTTGGTTTTGAGGCTTGTTTTTTCGTTCTGGTGCGCACAAGCGAACATGATGCGAAGTGGCAGGCGGCGTTTCTCAAGGCGTTGCTTGCGCGCCCGGAAGTTCTGGAAGCCCACAGGCTGGCCGGCGATATCGACTATGTTCTGAAAGTG
>JALSJL010000150.1 GCA_026989405.1 Marinosulfonomonas sp.
CGAAAACACCCCGCCCGCCGAAAGCGACGTGGACGGGATCACGATATCGGCCGCCGAGGTGGAGCGGCTGATGATCCCCCCGCTGATGCTTGACGCCCCGAAGTTGGCCGTCAGGCAGGTTGTTCCCAGAGTTGTGGTCAAGGCAACCTTGTCGCTTGCCCGCACGATCAACCCTTCGTAGCCACCATTGAAGGACGCCGTTCCGCTGGTCGGCACGGTGACCTCGGCGTCCCGGCTGGCAATCGCCCCGACAAGGCCGAGATCGGCGTCATGGCTGGAAAAAGCGACCACCTTGCCCTTGCCGCTGGCCGTGGTCTTGTAAAGTGCAGCGCTTGCGCTGGCCGCGTCCGTATAAAGTCCGGCAGAGCCATAGGTGCCGTTGTTGGCCAGGACAACACTCGACCCGCCCTTGCCGAGCGTGACGGTATCGCTGACCGCATCGTAGCTGGCGCTGGCATCGCTCGGCAGGGCCTGGCCCAGGCGCTGCTCCAGAACCGGGGTTGTGGCGCAGCCGGACAGGATGGCCGCGGATGCGACGATTGTGATGGATATTCCAGGATTTGACATGAAGAGACTCCTTTAAAAAAAACTGGCGGGCAAAAAATTCCCTTATAGAACGTCCGGCATCATATCAAAAACTACGTATTTTTCAATGAATCCTGGTGTGCAGCCCCTGGTTCACGCATAAGTTGTCCGGCACAGGAGCCCGACAATACGGGTTTCCTGCCATCCCGGTCAGATGGCCATGGGCCGGCCCGCCATGGCGATGTCACGCAACGAAAAGACGGTTTTCCGGGCTCAGCCGCGCGGCTTGCTTCTCCAGGTTGAAATCCAGGCCCGCAGGCGAGCCCAGAGCCCCTTGGCCCGATCCCGCGCGGCGTCTCCGGCCTCGTCAATATCTGACAGCACCGGGTCAATGGCCCGTTCGCGAAATTGCAGCCACATCCGGCGGATCATCAGCAGGATGATCACAAGCACCGTCAGGATCACGATATTGACCCAGGGGATGATGCGCACATCCGGCCCCTCGACCGGTTTGACCGATATCGCATTCGGATAGATCGAGAAAAACTCGTTGCGCCAGCCGTAATGGGTGATCATCACCCACTGGGGGTCATCCTTGGTCGAAATCAGGTCCGCAGCTTCGGTCTGCAGGTTTGCCGTGTCGAACTTGAAATAGGGCGGCCAGCCCCAGCCGGTGTCCTCGTTGCGATAGACCATCGGCTTGCCGTTCGGGCGGATGGTCTGGATGAAGAACACGTCGCGGTTCGTGACGGTCGGATCGTTGCCGGAATCGGGCGCGGCCCAGAACCAGGAATTTTCACCCGGATCGACGCGTTTTTCGTAGGTGTCCGTGATCCGCACGATGTCATGCTGGGGCAGCGAATAGTGCAGGAAGGCGAATATGATGAGCGCCAGAAGCGTCCAGAAGGTCCATTTGACGTATCGCATTTCCTGCCCTCACATGAAGTTGATTACATAAAGCATCACCAGAACGAGCGCCGTCGGGATGATGTAGACCAGCCAGATCAGCTTGCGCCTCAGGCTGGTTTCGTAGTCGCGCATGCCGGCTTCGACAAAGGCATCGCGATCCCCCTCGCCGCCCTTTTCCAGCCATTCCTTTTCCAGTTCCTCGCGATATACCGATCGCGAATAGATCGACAGGGCAATATAGACGATCGTCATCAGCACAAAGCCGACAACCGCGAGTCTGAGTAGTCCGAAAATCATGATCTGCCCCTTCTGACCGAGCCCCACGGCCCCACGACATCAATCAGGCGTTCACGCCCCCACGGGCCATCGGCCACGTCATCCATGGGCGCGTCACCCCCGAACAGTGCTTCGCGCGTCCCGGCCTTGTCTACCTGGTATTCGCGCACAAGAAAGTCTGCCACATACTGTTTTTTCTGCTCCGGCCAGTCCCGGTAGAACTCGTAAAACAACTGCTTGTGGCAGATGAACAGCTGGCGCACGTCCAGCGGCGTCAGTTCGGCCAGCATCTGGTTCACCAGATCGCGGTTCTCGCCGGGGCTTGCCCGAAGCGTGTAGAAATAGGCCGGGTGTTCCGAGTTGATGCGCGGCCAGTCACCGCCCGACTCGACCCAACGTTTCAGCGCGGCGAGGCCCTGAAATTCCTGCGGCAGGCGGGAGCCGATGGCATGCGCCAGCTTGCGCAGGTCGCGCCGGGTGGCGCCGCCGAGGTCCAGCCCCAAGTCGGTCGCCGCCGCCACCAGGATGAAGTCCATCTTCTGGCCAAGGATCGCGGCAGCATTCGCGCCTCGGGCCTTCACGATGGGTTCGACCAGCCGGTTCAGTTCAAGAAACCGCGCGACCCGGTTGCGTTCCGAGAAATCGAAAAGGTAGCGGATCGGCAGCTTGCCCAGCTTCTCCTTCGGGCCGACGGAAATCGCCGCCGGGTGTTCGACATCGCGGAAAATGTAGAGGCCGCCGAAATGCGACGTCCAGAAATTCTGGTGCTCGACGGTAAGCGGGTTCAGCGTGATCGGGTTGCGCGTGACATCCCCGGTCTGGCGGGCCAGCGTGATCATCTCGGCAATCAGCACGTCATCCCACCAGGCGTCTTCTTCTTCCTTGAAGCGCCGGATCAGCCCGGCCAGTTCGCGCCCCTGCGCCACGTGGCTGCCGGTGGTGTCGGCTTCCACCGTGATCGCGCGAATGTCGAAGAGCCGCTCGGGCGAGGACAGGTCATGGACCGAATTGGCCAGTTCGCCGGCCACCGCGTCGCGGGTGGTGAGCGCGAAAAGCTCGGCCTCGTTTTCCTCGATGAAGCGACGCAGGATCGGGCGCGAGGTGGAAAACTTGGCGTTCAGCAGCGGCGCGGTCTTCTGCGCGGTTGTCAGCAGGATGAACTGCCGGTTGCAGCCGTTCGGGTTGAGGTAGAGGTCGTCGCCCAACTCGTCGCCGATTTCGGGGCTGTAGCCGGAAATGTCGATGTGGAAATCGGCAAGCCCCGTGGTCTTTCCGGTCAGCGCCTTCATCGCGCGATTGTAGCGTTCGGCCAGCGCCGGGCTGTCCACCGGCACCAGGTTGCCGAACATCAATCCGCTTTCGATCAGCCGTTTCATCTGCGCCCCTTTCGGGCCATGTCTTCACCACGCCGGCGTTCTACACCCTGCGCCAGCACGAACCAGGCCAGCGCCAGAACGGGCACCCAGAACAGCGCAGCCCTGAGCGACAGGCCCAGAAAGAACACCAGCACGCCGCCCGCGTTGCCCGCCAGCGCGCCGCCCACCTGCGCGCCCTGAAACGCGTAGAGCGCGGCGAATATCCCGGCCCCCGCCGCCGTCAGCAGCATCGCCGTCAGCGCCACCGCCATCGCCAGGCGCGCCTGCGAAAGCGTCCGCCCGGCCAGCAGCCGCGGCAACCAGGCCGCGCCCGCCGCCAGCAGCGCAACCGGCACGCCGGTATTGGCCAGCCCGATGGGTTGCGACGTGATCATCCGCTTTTCTCCGCCAGGTAGCGCCGCTTGGCTTCTTCCATCCGCCGCATCTCACGCACCGCGTTGGCAATCGCGGCTTCGTCGGACTTGTCGGCATAGCGAAACTCGCTGTCGGCGTAGCGGTTGATCTCCTGGATCACCATCTCCACCGTGA
>JALSJL010000151.1 GCA_026989405.1 Marinosulfonomonas sp.
GACCGGACGCCGAATGGGATCTCATGCGAGAAACTGCCGGATCGGTGGGCCCGAGTGGACCGGGACTACCTCATGGGCGACGATGCGTAATGACGGTAACGTACAGGCGAAGATCGCGCTCAACTGCCACCAGCTTTCTTCTCGCCCGCCCCCAACAGCCCCTGATCGATTTCCGGGTCATCCCAGGCGCCCGCGGCCGCAGCCCACCTGTCGATCGTCTCTCGCAGCCCGGGGCCATCAGCCTTCAGGTGGAAAGTGTACAGCCGATTGACGATCTGGCGCATGAGTGCGCGCATGGTCTCGTCATCAAGATGCGAGACCTCGGTCCAGGGGATTTCCCGGCCTTCGGCATCAATCACCATGACGTCAGAATAGTCCCCGGTCTTGCTGACTGGCGTGATGCCGGCATGCAGGTCTTCGAGTTTTGTATTGCGCACGCACAGCATGGCCAGGGTTTTGGCCAGGTTGGCTGCAATGCGCTTTTCATCGGCGTCGTTCATCCAGCGATCATAGCGCTGGATGGCAGGAAGGGACAGGTGGGCTCAACCACCTTGTTCCTGGGATCACCCAAACACCTTGAGTTTGACCGCCACGCCTGCGATCAACGCTAACAACACCCCGGTGGTGACAAGCCGCACGACGGTCTGCCAAGCGGTGCGCCGCGCCATGCGCAGGGAGGCCAACAGCGTGCGCAGGTCTCGGATGTCGACGGCGGCCTCGGGCCCTTCGAGCCCGACATCGGCCAGTGCCTTGCGCGCACCCTTTTCGGCGGCGCGGGCGAGGATGACCTCGAAGTCTTCCTCGGGCATGCGGACGAAGCCCGCGTCCTTCGACGGTGGTGTCACGGTTGTTTCCTTGTATTGGTCTGGGATCAGGCGGTCGGCGCCGTCGCCAGCAGGTACTGGATCGCGATGCGCACATCGCCGCCGGTGAAGTTGCCGCCGTTGGCCGTAAGCACGATCGGAGTGGGCGCATAGAAGGCGTGGGGGCCGATCACGCCGACATTGGTGCTGCCGGCAGCCACGCCAAGCGAGCCACCGAACTTGGCGGGCTCGCCGGCGATGCCGCAATCCCAGGAGGTGGCCCCCAGCACGGCCGCGACGGTGCGGGTCGAGACCGCCAGCACGATGGCCCGGTTCGGGATCGCGATGCTCGAGGTGACGGAGGCACCGGAAAGCCCCGCCAGCAACTCTCCCTCCACGTGCAGCCCGATGGCAGCGCCATTCGGCCCCCGGGCCACCTCGACAGCAGGTCCGCGCACCAGCAGGTTCAGGGCGGCATCGAGCGTGAGCCACGCCCCGCCCGCGCGCACCAGCAGCACGCCTTCATCCTCGAGCCAGACCCGCCACCCCTCCTGTGGCGGCAGACGCACCCACCCATGTCGCACTCAGGACCGTCAGCGAAGCGCTTGCAAAGGCTGCCTGTCAGTTGCTTGAGATAGAGCCTGGCGAACTAATGGCCGAATTTCGTCCTGCACTTACGACCAGAGGAAAGTCCGGAAAAGAAGTCGAGATCTTCCTCTATGACACGCTACCGGGCGGGGCCGGCTTTGCCAGTCAGATCGCGGGGCGCGGGCTTGAACTGTTCCAGAGGGCGTTGTCCATCCTCAAGAACTGCCCTGAGAACTGCGATGGCTCTTGCTACAGATGCCTCCGGAGTTTCAAGAACAAGCTCGAACACAGGCTTCTTGATCGACATGTTGGGGTCGAGCTTCTTGAGTATCTCCTGTTCGGTGAACACCCTGGCTTCAATGAGCAGCGATTAAAGGACTCCACGGCACTCCTGTTGAACGATCTCAGGCGCCGCTGTGATGACACTATATCCTTCGAAGCTGGAGCGACCGTCACCTACGGCGCGGACAAGAGCATCGAGGTTCCTATCCTCGCTCAATCGGCTGGGAAGTCGTTTGTGATAGCCTTGTCAGGTCCTTTGACGAGCGGCCACCCAGCTGACGCAAGGGTTGCTGACCTGAGGGAAAACAGCACTGCATACCGCATCATCGTCGAAAACGAACTCGAGGTCCGCGGCAATCTACCCTCAGTCAGTCGCAAAGTGCTTCAGCAGATAAGGACATCAGGATAGAGATGATCGGGCTTCGCTTTCTCGCTGTCATTCCCAAGGAAGTTTTTCCAAACGCCATCGGTTGGATGGGCGCTTATGATTGAGATTGTTGGTGCGAACGAGGGGCAGGAATATGAGGCAGCGGTTCATCTCCGCAAACTGATCCTCGCGGTATGGCCTGATCTCAGCCAGCATCCTGATGACCATGTCAAGCTATTTGTAAGTCTAAAGCTCTATGGCCAGAAATATGAAGACATCGATGTATTTGTAGTCGGCCATTTCTCCGAGCCGCGGGAATTCGATGTCGAAATGAAATTCTTCCCGCGAGACAGCGAGCCTGTTCTGCCACGAAGGGCCTATGTCCGCAATTTCGCGTTGGCCATTGAGGTCAAATCCCATGACGCCAGCGGTGTTCAGTTCGACGACAAGCTCGTCTCGGTTAAATATCCGCGCGGCTGGGAATGTGTGACCGAGAAGGCCTTCAAGCAGGTCTTCGAACTTAAGAGTTACCTTAAACGTGCGGGCCTCCCGAGCCCGTATGTGAAGGATCTGGTTTTCATGACCGGCTTGCGAGAGGCCGACCTTCCCGCGCGCCCTCATAACTGTTTTGGAATCGATGCCAGCTTCGAAAAGATACTGAATATTGTCGGTCAGGTATCGCAGCCGCTCGTGAAGGATCGCTATGCCACGATAAGCTTTGGCCCAGACGACAACTTCCACGCCATCTTATCGCCAGAAGCAACGGTTCTGAAGACGATGGAGCCAACTTCGCTTGACCGAAGGCGCATGGACCGGATCGTGAAATCTGCCCTTCCTGATGAATGGCTTCACGACCTCACCAAGAAACAAATCACCATCCGCGGGCGCGGCGGCGTTGGCAAGACCGTCATCCTGCTCCAGATGGCTTACCGCGCGTTCGACAATGCCGGAATGCGGTCGCTGGTGCTCACCTACAATAAGGCGCTTGTCGCCGACATGCGGCGCACAATGGCGCTTCTAGGAGTGCCTCGTCACCTTGCGAAGGGGGGTATCGGTATCGAAACCGTCCACGCCTTTATCGGGCGGCTCATGGGCGAACTCGGGATCATTGGAAACCAAGATGACTTCCTGGGCAACTACGAGAAGCATAAACAGGGGTTGCTCGATTATCTCCGCAGCGGCGCCGTGTCCAAGGGCGATCTCAAGAGTCTTATCGAAGAGAATGCCAACGATTTCGCATGGGATG
The DNA here is from genome assembly GCA_026989405.1 of Marinosulfonomonas sp. GTDB lineage: Bacteria > Pseudomonadota > Alphaproteobacteria > Rhodobacterales > Rhodobacteraceae > JAJRUE01. The sequence continues at coordinate 3,287 of JALSJL010000151.1, forward strand.
TCATCTTTGTAGACGAGGGTCAGGACTGGCCTTCAAACGAGATCGAGATATTGCGCACTGTCTTCCGACCTGAGCAGATCGTTGTTGCAGATGGTGTCGATCAATATGTGCGCGACTCTGTCGCCGATTGGGACGCCGGTCTTTCGCGCGATCTTCTCCGGCCGCGCCGACTGAGACGATGCCTGCGAATGAAGGCCAACCTGGCGCACTTCGTTGCCGATTGCGCCAGCGCGTTAGGGCTTGAGAACTGGGACTTGGAGCCAAATCCCGACGCCAATGGCGGCCGCGTCATCATCGTCGAGGGGAAGATGGCACACGACACCGG
>JALSJL010000152.1 GCA_026989405.1 Marinosulfonomonas sp.
CGCATCCCGGGTTGCCGCGAACCCGGCGGTTCGTTCGGCCCTGCTGGATTTTCAGCGCAGTTTTGCCCGACGCGACGGCGGCGCGGTTCTTGACGGGCGCGACATCGGCAGCGCGATCTGCCCGAATGCAGATGTAAAGATTTTCGTGACGGCCTCTGACGAAGTGCGTGCCAAACGCAGGTTTGATGAATTGCGCCGCCGCGGAGAAGACGTGACCCTTGAAGGTGTGGCGCATGATCTGAGCATCCGCGATGCGCGCGATGCGGCGCGTTCGGTGGCGCCAATGCAAATGGCCGAGCAGGCCATCTTGCTGGACACGACCAACATGACGATCAAACAGGCAACCGATATGGCAATTGCGGCTGTCGAGTCGGCTCTGAAGGCTCAAAAGACGGAAAGACGTTGATTATTCTCGCTGCAAAAGCGGATTGCCACTTTCATTTTCACAATGAGTGCCAATATTGGCTGCGACGAATGAAAGAACCGAGGGCACAATGACAATGGACCCATATGAGGCGCTTGGTCTGGACAAGAACGCGACGCAAGCCGAAATCAAGAAGGCTTATCGGAAGATTGCGCGCGAAAGCCATCCAGACCTGAAGCCCGACGACAAGGATGCCGAAGCCCGCTTCAAGGCGGCATCGGCAGCCCATGACCTGCTGAAAGATCCCGAGAAACGGGCAAAGTTCGACAGCGGTGAAATTGACGCCAGCGGCCAGGAACGCCCCGAGCACGCCTATTATCGCGACTATGCCGAGGCGCAGGGCAACCCCTACGGCGGCGGCATGCACTTTGACGACGGCATGGATGCCGGCAGCATCTTTGAAGAAATCCTGCGCCAACGTGCGCGCGGCGGCGCGGGCGGCGGGTTTGGCGGCGGTGGCGGCCAGGGCTTCAAGGCGCGCGGCGCGGACCGGCTGTATTCCATGGAAGTGCCGTTCATGGATGCCGTGAAGGGCGCGACCACCCGGATCACGCTGCCTGACGGCGGCGCGCTGGACGTGAAAATCCCGGAAGGCACCGCCGATGGCCAGACGATCCGGCTGCGCGGCAAGGGCGGGCCGGGGATCGGTGGCGGCCCGGCCGGCGATGCGCTGGTCACGATCAACGTGCGCCCGCACAAGGTGTTTCGGCGCGAGGGCAACGACATTCATGTGACGCTGCCGATCACGCTGGACGAAGCCGTCCTGGGCGGCAAGGTGCCAGTGCCCACGATTGACGGAACGGTTCAGTTGAACATTCCGAAAGGCGCAAGCAGCGGCCAGAAACTGCGGATGCGTGGACGCGGTGTCAAGCCGGTGCGCGGCGGCAAGAAGGGCGATCAGCTGGTCGAACTCAAGATCGTGTCGCCACCGAAAATTGACGGCGAACTGGCTGATTTCATGAAGGAATGGCGCAAGAAGCACAAATACGATCCGCGCCGGGGGATGTCGGTATGAGCAAGCGATACAGCGAAGAGCAGGTTCTGGAGGCGGTCTCGCGGCTGACACGCTCGCGGCTGGTTTCCTTCATCGAGGCCGAGATCGTGCAACCGGTCCACAGTGGCGACCAGCGCGTGTTCCGTCAGATCGACGTCGCGCGGCTGGAGCTGATGTGCGAGCTTTGCGAGACCTTCGATCTTGAAGGCGATGCGCTTGGCGTTGTGATGTCTCTGATCGACCAGCTGCACGATGTGCGGCGCGAGCTGCGCCTGGTACTCAGTGTGATCGATGCCTCGGGGCCGGAAGATTTGCGGCTGCGCATCGGCGAGGCGTTGCGGTCTGCACATCGCGACTGACGGCGGTCTGAACGGAGGGCTGAGCAGGGGGCGTGTAGCGAAGACCGCGATATGAATCCCGTAGGAGGTTTTGCGGCCCGGAGTCCGGTAGCGATGCCCCTTGCCAGCCTTCGTCAAACCCACTATATGCCCCCTTGTTAACAGGCCGTCAGAGCCAGCGAGCAGGGTCGGAATAAAACTCCGGCCCTGATTGTTTGTTCCGGGGCCCGAAACCAAATGAAACCTGAAAGACCTGCGGATCCAACCGCATGGCCCGAAAAATGACTGTAAAGGAAACCGAACGCTCATGAGCGAAACCGCACTGCAAGAGGAATTCGAAGCCCTCCTGAACGAAAGCTTCGACATTGACACCCCGAAAGAGGGCTCTGTCGTCAAAGGCACCGTCATTGCAATCGAAGCAGGACAAGCCATCATCGACGTCGGCTACAAGATGGAAGGCCGCGTCGATCTCAAGGAATTCGCAAACCCCGGAGAGCCGCCCGAAATCGCCGTTGGCGATGAGGTCGAGGTGTTCCTGGAGCGCGTCGAGAACGCCCGCGGCGAAGCCTCGATCAGCCGTGAAAAGGCCCGTCGCGAGGAAGCCTGGGATCGTCTGGAAAAAGCCTATGCCAACGAAGAGCGTGTCGAAGGCGCGATCTTCGGCCGGGTCAAGGGCGGGTTTACCGTCGATCTGGGCGGCGCTGTTGCGTTCCTGCCCGGCTCGCAAGTCGACGTGCGCCCCGTGCGCGATGCCGGCCCGCTGATGGGCCTCAAGCAGCCGTTCCAGATTCTGAAAATGGACCGCCGTCGTGGCAACATCGTCGTGTCGCGCCGCGCCATCCTGGAAGAAAGCCGCGCCGAACAGCGTGCCGAGGTCATCGCCAACCTGACCGAGGGTCAGGAAGTCGACGGCGTGGTGAAGAACATCACCGAATACGGTGCCTTCGTCGATCTGGGCGGCGTTGACGGGCTGCTGCACGTCACCGACATGGCCTGGCGCCGGGTCAACCACCCGTCGGAAATCGTGTCGATCGGCGAAACGATCAAGGTGCAGGTCATCAAGATCAACAAGGAAACCCACCGCATCAGCCTTGGCCTCAAGCAGCTGCAGGATGACCCGTGGGCACATGTCGAAGACAAGTATCCGCTGCGTTCGGTCCACAAGGGCCGCGTGACCAACATCACCGACTATGGTGCTTTCGTTGAGCTGGAGCCGGGCGTCGAAGGTCTGGTGCACGTTTCGGAAATGTCCTGGACAAAGAAGAACGTCCATCCGGGCAAGATCGTTTCGACATCGCAAGAGGTCGAGGTGATGGTGCTGGAAATCGACACCGCCAAGCGCCGCGTTTCGCTGGGTCTGAAACAGACCATGCGCAATCCGTGGGAAGTGTTTGCCGAGAAATATCCGGTTGGCACCGAGGTCGAGGGCGAAGTGAAGAACATCACCGAGTTCGGCCTGTTCGTGGGGCTCGACGGCGAGATCGACGGCATGGTGCACCTGTCGGACCTGAGCTGGGATCAGCGCGGGGAAGAGGCGATCCAGAGTTACCAGAAGGGCGACACCGTGAAAGCCGTCGTCACCGAGGTCGATACCGAAAAGGAGCGTATCTCGCTTTCGATCAAGGCACTGGGCGACGATGCCTTTGCCGAGGTCATCGGCGGCGTCAAGCGCGGCTCGGTGATCACGGTCACCGTGACCTCGATCGAAGATGGCGGAATCGAAGTGGAATATGAGGGCATGAAGTCCTTCATCCGCCGCTCTGATCTGTCGCGCGATCGTGCCGAACAGCGCCCTGACCGCTTCCAGGTCGGCGACAAGGTTGATTCGCGCGT
>JALSJL010000153.1 GCA_026989405.1 Marinosulfonomonas sp.
TGGTTCGTTGAAGGTGACATTCTTGATCCCGACGGCCGACACGTTCAGCTGAATGTCGATCACCTTGTCAACCAGCAGGAACGGATAGCGATGAGGCAGGATTTTCTGGATGGTCTCAAGATCTGCGGACGTGGCTTCAGCGGTCATGGAAGCTCCTTTATTGCTGCTCCGGACCTTGTTAGCGAAGCTGCCGGTCTGACACAAGAAGCGGGCTATTCATTGGCCGCCGGAGCGTCCTGGCCTTCGGCGGGCGCCGGCGTGGCCCCGCCGGTCCCGTCATAATCCAGCGCAATGTTGATTTTCTCGATCGCCTCTTCGGTAATGTCGATCCTTCCGGCCGAAAGCAGGACATTGCGCCGCTCAAGCACGACGACCGCGCCATGTTCACGCGCAATTGCCGAAAGGATCGGAGCAATCGAATCCAGGAACGACTGGCGTTCGCGGTCGCGCAGGGCCTGAAGTTCGCGCTGCTTGGCGTCCTGCTCGACCCGGATGCGTTGCACTTTTTCGTCAAACGCATCGGCAAGCTTGCGAAACTCTTCGGCGCTGATCGTCTTGCGCTTTTCAGTCAGTTCCTTTTCTTCGGCTTCAAGTTCTTCCGTGATGCGCTGGTTTTCCGCCGCAAGGGCACGCACCTTGTCAGCCAGATCATCGGCAATCGAACGGCCAAGGATCGTGGCGCTGAACACCTTCTCTGTATCCAGCACGACAATCTGCGATTGCGCGACCCCGATGTCCTGCGCGCTGGCGCCCGACAGGCCGACCAGGAGCACCGTGACCGCCATCCGCAGCAATCTGGCACCCCGGAGCATGGTCAGAACGTCGTCGAAATCGTCAGGTCAAAACCCTGTTCGATATCGTAGGATTCGCGTTGCAGAACGCGCGAGAAGTTGAAGCGAAGCGGGCCGACCGGGGTCTTCCAGAACAGCGACAGCCCGATGCTCGAACGCAGATACATCGCATCATCCACCACCCCGCCGTTGGTGTTGTCCAGGCCCCAGACCGAACCGATGTCGTAAAACAGACCGCCGGTGATACCCAGTTCCTCTGGCAACCCCAGCGGAAACTCGGTTTCAAAACGCGCAACCGCGAAATAGTTGCCGCCAAGCGCATCGCGGTTTGCCACCGACAGATCGCGCGGTCCGACGCCGGCCGGGGCAAAGCCGCGCATGTTGGCCGAGGTCAGGAAGAACCGGTCATTCAGGTTGCTCACGCCGCCAAGCGCGTCCAATGCACCGCCTTCCAATGTGACGCGAAAGGTCACCGCTTCGTTGAAAGCCTTTGTTTCGGCACCCAGCGTCGCGGTTGTCTTGAGATAATTGTTGTTGCCGCCAAGACCCGCATAGTCCTGCCCGAACCGCAGCAATATGCCCGCATTCGGATTCAGCCCGCTGCGCCTTGTGTCATAGGCAAAGGTGTAACCGATGGCGCTGGTATCCACCGCCCCGGCGGCCTCTTCGGCCATCAGGATCGGCGAAGATCCGGGCGAGACATTGAAAATCCGGTTTCGCGCGAGCGTGTAACGCACGCCCAGGCGCGTATTTTCACCGACCGGGAAGGTGAAGGACGGGCGGAACAGGATTCTCTGGGTGTCATAGTTGGTGTAGTCAAACTCGGTCTGCCGGTATTCGCCGTCAAACCGGAACATGAGATCGCGGCCAAGGAACGCGGGTTCGATGAAGGTCACGCCGCCGTTGGCATTGTCCAGACCAAGCGTCAGGTCAAAGTTCAGGGTCTGCCCACGGCCCATGAAGTTGGTTTCCTTGAAATTCGCGGTAAAACCCAACCCGGTCGTGAAGTTATACGCGGCACCAAAGGCGAGCGTGCCTGTCTTGCGCTCTTCGACCTCGACATCAATGACCACCAGATCAGGGCGCGAACCTTCGCGGGCACGCACATCAGAGCTGGCAAACAGTCCGAGCGCGTTGATCCGTGCCGCCGCCTCGCGAATTTCGCGCGGATTGAACGGGTCACGTTCGACGATCTTGAACTGGCGGCGAATGACCCGGTCAAGCGTTGTCGCATTGCCGGAAATATCGATCCTTTCGACAAATATCCGTGGCCCCTTGACCAGTGCAAATTCAATATCCAGCGTCAGGTCGCGGTCGTTTCGCGTCACCCGCGGGTCGACACGCACAAGGTTGAGCCCCTTGCGCAACGCCAGTTTTTCCATCCGGGCAATGACATCGTCGACGACTTGCGGCGAATAGACCCGCCCGGCCCTGATCCGGCGCGCCAGACGCTCGAACTCCGCGGCATCGGCTTCGGGCACCTCGCTGACGGTCGAGACCTTGCCAAAGCGAAACTGTTGGCCTTCACGCACATTGAACGTCACGAAAAAGGCATTTCTTTCGCGCGAAAACTCGGAACTCACATTCAATGTCTGGAAATCGACGTAGCCACGCGCGCGATAGAAATCGCGCAACAGCACCTTGTCGAACTCAATCCGGTCCTCGACAAATGTGTCCGAGCGCACCAGCGCCCGAAGCGAGCCGGCCTGCTTGGTCTGCAACACCCGCCGCAGACGCCGGTCGGAAAACGCGCGATTACCGACGAAGGTCAGGCGCTCGACCTCGACGGTCCGCCCTTCCTGCACTTCGAACACGACATCAACGCCGTTGTTGCGGCGCTTGATGATGCGGGGCGTCACGGTTGCCGACAGCCGGCCTTGATCACGGTAAGCCTGGGTCAGGGCGGCGGCGTCCTGCTCCACAACCGTCGGGCTGAAGGCCTGACGCGGTTTGGAGCGGATCAGCTCGGCCGCCTTTTCATCGGAAATGCGGGAATTTCCTTCGACATTCACCCGGTTGATGATCGGGTATTCCACAACCCGGATGACAAGCCGCCCGCCCTGCGGAATGAATTCAACGGTTTCAAACAGGCCCGTGGCCAGAACCAGTTGGTAGGCGTCATTCAACTCGGCCGCAGAAACCGTCTGTCCGGGTTTGAGACCGGCAAACGACAGGACCGAGGCATCATCCAGATTGGAATTGCCCTCAACCGCAAACGACGAAAACCGGTAACTTTGCGCGTCGGCCTGGCTTGTACCCAGGGCTGTCATGGACAAAAGAACAAAGAGCAGAATTCCCGTTGCCCGCCCCATGAAACCCGAAAAACTCATCTTATGGCTTGCCGCCCGGAAAATTTGCCTGCCCATCTGCCCCGTTCCGTTGTGACATCTCTTTGAGACTTTGAGTATCGGGATTGGCGGGGCTTGTCAAAAGACGAAAACGCGCCCGATGCCGGATGGCATGGGCGCGCAGCGCTGACGTATGTGATGTCCGGGCTCAGCCAGAGAATGAACCGACGTATGCCCCCAGTGACAAGGCCACCGCGATGGTCACGAAATACAAAAGACGATCCCAATTGAGCGTGAACAAGAGCGAGAGCCCCCTGACGCCGGAATGTAATGTCTGCATGGCTCCAACCCCTGCTAAAACCCGATGAAATCATGCTAGGCACGGATTGGGGCAAGACTATGGCATCATTTGGGCGCTCGTTGGCGCCGGGCACGTTTACCGCGTGAGCGGGCGGTCTATGGGCACATGAAATCGTTGCTCAGGGCAAAGATCATCAATG
>JALSJL010000154.1 GCA_026989405.1 Marinosulfonomonas sp.
GCCAAAACCCTTCCGTCATCATTCACCTCCGGCTCGTTTTCCCGCAGTGAACCAGACAGATATCGAAAAATCAAAAGGTTGATTAGGTTTTAACCCTAGTCTCGCAACTCGTCCGGGGCCACGCCCCACAGCGCCGTCTTTTCGGCCCAGCCGCTTGCGCCGTCGGCCTCGATCCGGCACATCTTCTGCCGGCAGGTCCCCAGCCGCGCGATCACGCCGGCTTCGGCATAGGCGTTGATCTGCGATTGCGGATCGGGTCTTGCATGAAGCGGCAACAGGTCCTGCTCGACAATGACCGTGCGATAGCCCGACAACAGCGCATAGTGAACCCAGCCACCGGCGCCGTCCTTGTCGATGACCCGGCGCCAGTGGCCGTATTCGGCGGTGACCAGCAAGGGCATCCCGCGGCGGGTAAAGACCCAGTCGATCTTGTGGCTCAGCGACGGGCCGCGCCGCACGTTGCCTTCGTCGGCCTTCAGCGACACGAACCGCGGCAGCGGCAGGTTGGTGACCGGGCCGCGCTCTTTTCCGCCAGTCACATCGGCAAGGGCCGGCAGGGCCAGCAGCGATACCGCGAAACCCGCGGCCAGGAATGCTCTGCGATGAATGGACATTGTTGCCTGTAACCTCTTTGCCCCCGGGGGTGGCTTTTTCTTGTGCCTTTGCCCGTTCCTTGCCACCATGCCACCACTGCAGCCCAATGTGAAGACGGAGACACATGCCGATGCCCGCCCCACGCCTTTCTGTTGTCCTGACGCGACGCCTGCCCGATGCGGTGGAAACCCGCCTCAGCGAGCTGTTCGATACCACCCTGCGCCAAGACGACAGGCCGATGACCCGGGCCGAGCTGGCCGAGGCGATGAAATCGGCCGACGTTCTGGTGCCCACGCTCACCGACCGGATCGACCAGGCGCTGCTGGCGCAGGCTGGCGAGCGGCTCAAGCTGGTTGCGAATTTCGGCGCCGGGATCGACCATATCGACGTGCAGACGGCCCGCCAGCGCGGCATTCTGGTGTCCAACACGCCGGGCACCGTCACCGAAGACACCGCCGACATGACCATGGCGCTGATCCTGGCGACCGTGCGGCGCATTCCCGAAGGGCTGGCGGTGATGCAGGCCGGCGACTGGCAGGGCTGGGCGCCCACGGCCTTTCTCGGGGGGCGGCTGGCGGGGCGGCGGCTCGGCATCCTGGGCATGGGGCGGATCGGGCAGGCTGTGGCGCGCCGGGCGGCGGCCTTCGGCATGCAGGTGCATTACCACAACCGCCGCCGGCTGCGCCCCGAGACCGAAGAGGCGCTGGAAGCGACATACTGGGACAGCCTCGACCAGATGGTGGCGCGCATGGACATCATCTCGATCAACTGCCCGCACACGCCCTCGACCTATCACCTGATGAACGCGCGGCGGCTGAAACTGATGAAACCAGAGGCGGTTATCGTCAATACTTCACGCGGCGAGGTGATCGACGAAAACGCGCTCACCCGGATGCTGCGCGCGGGCCAGATCGCCGGGGCGGGGCTCGACGTGTTCGAGCACGGGGCCGAGATCAACCCGCGCCTGCGGGCGCTGAAGAACGTGGTGCTGCTGCCGCACATGGGCTCGGCGACGGTCGAGGGGCGGCTCGAGATGGGCGAGAAGGTGATCATCAACATCAAGACCTTCGCCGACGGCCACCGCCCGCCCGACCTTGTGGTGCCGGGGATGGAATGAGACGCGCGCCATGAGCGGGGAAGGGGCGGCGGTGTTCCTGCGCGGTCTGGAACTGGCGAATTACCGCGCCATCGGCCCCGAGCCCCAGCGCATCGCGCCTTTGGGCCGGTTCAACATCTTTGTCGGGGCGAACAATTCCGGCAAGTCCACGGTGCTCGATTTCATCGCCCGGTTCCTGCCGGTCACGGACGACAATTTCTTTGGAAAACACATGCCCGACAAGTTTCGTTTCCAGGGCGAGGGCTCGGGCCAACTGTCGGTTCGGATCGGCCTTCCGACCCCGGATGAAGCCGCGATAGCGCAGCGTTTCGATCCGCTGGCTGTTCGGGTGTTGAACCACTTCGCGTGCGACGACCGGTTGTTGTGGGCAGAGGTCCAGGACACGGGGCATGGCGTGTTCGTTCCGGGCCTTGAAAACGACGCCGAAAAGGTACTGGCACGGTGCGACCTTTCACGGCAAGAGTGGGAAAGTCTCTGCCAAGCGGCAACGGGTCAGCGTGGCGGCGATCTTCTTGCGCACTGGATACCTCAGACCATCGCGCGATTCGAAGGCCTGCTTTCCCTGGACCTTCCCCCGACCGCCCTTGTTCCGGCCAAACGCCGGATCGGGCCGAAAGGCGAAGCGCTGGATGATCTGAGCGGCAAGGGGCTGATCGACAGGCTGGCGGAAATCCAGGCCCCGGATTTCACCGAGCGCGCCCAACTGGAACAATTCGACCGGATCAACGCCTTCGTCCGGGAGGTGACCGAAAAGCCGGACGCGCGCATAGAGGTTCCGCACCACCGCGAGCACGTGCTGGTGCATATGGACGGCAAGGTTCTGCCGCTCGAACTGCTCGGAACCGGAATACACGAAGTGATTCTCATCGCGGCCTTCTGCACCCTGCATCAGGATGAAATCATCTGCATCGAAGAGCCGGAAACCCACCTGCACCCGATCCTCCAGCGCCGGCTGATCGCCTACCTGACCGAAAAGACCTCGAACCTGTATTTCATTGCCACTCATTCCGCCTGTTTCATCGACACCCCCGGTGCCACGGTGTTTCATGTGACAAATGACGGGCACCAGGCCCGCATCCGGCAGGTCGGCGGCAAGAATGCGCGTCGGGCGGCCATTGGCGATCTGGGCGTCCGGGCATCGGACCTCGTGCAATCCAACGCGATCATCTGGGTCGAAGGGCCGTCCGACCGGATCTACCTCAACCACTGGCTCGGGGCGATGGACCCCGGCCTGAAAGAGGGGGTGCATTATTCGATCATGTTCTATGGCGGGCGGTTGCTGAACCATCTGAGCGCGACCGATGAAGACCTGGCCGGGTTCATCGATCTTCTGGCCATGAACCGCCACACCGCCCTGATCATGGACAGCGACAGGGACGCGCCGCGAAAACCCGTCAATGCGACCAAGCAGAGACTGCGGAAAGAGCTGGAAAGTTCGGGAAACCTCGCCTGGGTCACCGCCGGGCGGGAAATCGAGAACTACGTCGAAAAAGGTATTCTTGCCGACGTGCTGAACGCGCTTTACCCGGACGACATTGCCGCGCTCCCGAATGATCCGAAGTTTGCCAGATTGCTCGTTCGCCGCGGCGCCGGGCCTGTGGACAAGATCAGGGTGGCGCGCAACGTCGCCGAACAGGCAGCAGACTGCGATGTGCTCGACCTGAAACCCCGGCTGCGAGAACTGGTTCGCTTCATCCGCGCGGCGAACGGGCTGGCGGACTGAAGCTCCGAATCAGCGCCTCTGCGCCCGCAGCAGCACCCCCGGCTCGGGGCGCACCGTCATCAGCATCACCGGTTTCGGCAGCTCGCCGGCCGGTGAAAACCGGAACCGCGCCAGAAGCGTCGCCAGGATGATGCGCGCCTG
>JALSJL010000155.1 GCA_026989405.1 Marinosulfonomonas sp.
ACCTGGCCTGGTGCGAGGAAATCCGCGCCACCAATCCCTGCGGCGAACAGCCGCTGCCGCCCTATGGCGCCTGTCTGCTCGGATCGATCAACCTGGCGCGCCTGGTCAGGGATCCGTTCGGCAAATCGGCGGCCCTCGATACTGACGCCCTTGAGCCGCTGGTGCGCATTGCCGTGCGCATGATGGACAATGTGGTGGACATTTCGCGCTTTCCCCTGCCTCAGCAGGCGGAAGAGGCGCGCAACAAGCGCCGGATCGGTCTGGGCGTCACCGGGCTTGCGGATGCGCTGCTCATGGTGGGGCTGCGCTATGGCACCGAGGAGGCGGCAAGCCAGACGGAAGACTGGCTGCACCAGATTGCGCGCGCCGCCTATCTGGCCTCGGTGGACCTGGCCCGCGAAAAAGGCGCGTTTCCGCTTTTCGAGGCAGAGCCGTATCTGGCAAGCGGCAACATGCAGCACATGGACGAGGACGTGCGCGCGGCGATTGCCGAGCACGGCATCCGCAACGCGCTGCTGACCTCGATCGCGCCGACCGGCACGATCAGCCTTTATGCCGGCAACGTGTCTTCCGGAATCGAGCCGGTCTTTGCCTATGGCTACACCCGTAAGGTGCTGCAAAAGGATGGTACGCGCACCGAAGAAGAAGTGGTGGACTATGCCGTGCAGCTGTGGCGCGAACGCTTCGGCGACAAGGAACTGCCCGACCATTTCGTGGACGCCCAGACCCTGACGCCGCGCGAACATGTGCGGATGCAGGCGGCTGCGCAGAAATGGGTGGATTCGTCTATTTCCAAGACCATCAACTGCCCCGAGGACATTTCGTTCGAGGATTTCAAGGATGTCTATCTGCAGGCCTGGGAGCAGGGCTGCAAGGGCTGCACCACCTACCGGCCGAACGCCGTGACGGGCTCGGTCCTGTCGGTTTCGGAAACGTCGGAAAAGGCGCCCGAGGCTGACAGCGGAGCGGATGTCGTCTATATTTCCGAACCTCTGGAGCGCCCGCAGGAGCTGGAAGGAACCACTTACAAGCTGCGCTGGCCGGACAGCGAACACGCCATCTACATTACCATCAACGATATTGTGGTCGGCGGTCGTCGCCGTCCGTTCGAGGTGTTCATCAACTCCAAGAACATGGAACATTTTGCCTGGACGGTGGCGCTGACGCGGATGATCAGCGCCGTGTTCCGGCGCGGGGGCGATGTCTCGTTTGTCGTCGAGGAGCTGAAGGCAGTGTTCGATCCGCGCGGCGGGGCCTGGATGGAGGGGAAATACATCCCGTCGATCCTGGCAGCCATTGGCGGGGTGATCGAACAGCATCTCATAGCGATCGGATTCATTGAAGGGGAAGGCAAGGGTCTGAAGGCTGATCCGCGCGCGGTTTCAGGCGCTTCGCGGAACGCGAGGGGCAGGTCGTGCCCGTCCTGTGGCTCATATGACACACACATGATCGAAGGGTGCATGACCTGTGCAAATTGCGGCTATTCGAAATGCGGCTGACCGGCCCTGACCGGTTTTCAAATGCCATGCTTTCATCCGGTCTGTGCCCGGAGATTGCCCGGGACTGAATCAATAATGGCACAGTCCGATTCGCCTATTGGAGTCAGCCTGTTAACAAGGCCGAATCACTCTGTTAACTTGCCCGCAATGAAAACAAGCGGCAGGTAGGCAGGCATGAAAACGGGCTCGGATGGCACGTTTTTGATATCTTGGGCGCAATCCGAAATTGATGGGCTGTTGGCGGCCGGCGTCGAGTGCATGGACGCCGGTTCGGTCTGGCGATGGCATGGTCAGGCGGTGCGGATCGACGAACCCCGGGACGTTCTCATTCTTGAAAACCGCGAAGCCCAGGCCGATCTGCGCCGGCGCGCGGCCAGCCAATTGCGCCGCTTTCTTGGCGATGAGACCCTACTGCAGGCCAATGGCCCAGAAAGCCCGGAAGATGCCCCCTTGTTTCGGTCCGGTTTCGAGCTGACCGATGGCAGTGCCCGTTACCAGGCCACGGTCATCCAGCTTGAGCGCGGTCAACATCCGATGATCCTGTTTCTTGGACAACTTCCGCCTTGCGAACGGGACCTCTGGGTTCTCAGCTGTTCGATCGGGCGAGAGGTCGCGCCGCGTGATGACGACGCACTGGCGACAATTTGCTTTGTTCCCGGAACGCGCATTTCCACGCCAGCTGGCCCGGTGCCCGTCGAACAGCTTTCCCAAGGCGATATGGTAAACACAAAAGACGATGGCCCGCAGCCGGTGCACTGGATCGGGCGACGTCGGATTTCCGGGGGGCGTTTGGCCGCCATGCCGCATCTGCGGCCCGTCCGCCTGGCGGCAAATGTTCTGTCACAAGGCGAGCCGGATCAGGACCTGCTCGTGTCCCCCGATCACCGGGTTCTCGTGAAAGGTCCAGCGGCCCGATGTCTGTTCAACGTGCCGGAAGTGCTTGTCTGTGCGCGTGATCTGGTCAACGACACGACAATTCGGGTTGATCGGACATGCCGCTCGGTCGACTACATCCACCTGATGCTGAACAAGCACCAGGTGGTCTGGGCCAATGGCATTGAGGTAGACAGTTTTCACCCGGCCGGCGCGGACATGATCAATTTTGCGTCGGAACAGTTGTCAGGCCTTGTTGACGAGTTTCCGAGCATCGCCAAAGACGCCATGAGCTATGGTGATTTCGCGCGCCGAACGCTGACCCGTTCCGAGGCCGCGCTTTTGATTTTCGGGAACAGCGTCCGGCATTGACACCCTTGGTGACGGCTGTATAAGCAGCCCGTTCCGGCCAGATACCCTTGGCCGGTTCATTCATTGGTGTTGGCGGCCCCCGCAAGGGGATGCCTGTCGGGCTTCGGCCAAAGGACAACGCCCTTCATATCCGCCCACCAGGGCACCAGAAGGAGATCAGCCGTGACCAAACGCACGTCTGCCAAGTATAAAATTGACCGCCGGATGGGCGAAAACATCTGGGGTCGCCCGAAATCCCCCGTCAACCGCCGTGAATATGGCCCCGGCCAGCACGGTCAGCGCCGCAAGGGCAAGTTGTCCGACTTTGGTTTGCAGCTTCGCGCCAAGCAAAAGCTCAAGGGGTATTACGGCGACCTGACCGAAAAGCAGTTCCGCCGCATCTTCAAGGAAGCTGAGCGCGTAAAAGGCGACACCGGTGAAAACCTGATCGGTCTGCTCGAGCGTCGGCTTGATGCCGTTGTTTATCGCGCCAAGTTCGTTCCCACGATATTTGCCGCGCGCCAGTTCGTGAACCACGGTCATGTGAAGGTGAACGGCAAACGCGTCAACATTCCTTCCTACCGGGTAAAAGAGGGCGACGTCATCGAAGTCCGCGACCGTTCCAAGCAGATGGCGCTGGTGCTCGAAGCCGCTCAACTGCCCGAGCGCGACGTCCCGGAATATATTGATGCCGACCATTCCAAGATGGTGGCAACCTTCGTGCGCACGCCAGGTCTGGGGGATGTTCCCTATCCGGTGATGATGGAGCCGAACCTCGTCATCGAATATTACGCT
>JALSJL010000156.1 GCA_026989405.1 Marinosulfonomonas sp.
CGGGCCATACCGAGATCTACCGCGGCGCGGAATACGAAGTGAACTTCGTGCCCAAGGTGAAACTGGAAATCGTGGTGCCGGCCGATCTGGCCGAGCAGGTGGTTGCCACCATCGCCAAGACCGCCCGCACCGACAAGATCGGTGACGGCAAGGTGTTCGTTCTGGATGTGGAAAGCGCGTTGCGCGTCCGCACCGGGGAAACCGATGAAAATGCGATCTGATCGCGACTGACGACAACATGAGGACGCTATCCATGAAACTCCTGAAACTGATCCCCGCAGCCGTGGCGCTCGCGATGCTGCCCACGTTCGGGTTTGCACAAGAGGCCGATACTACGCCGCCGATGGAGGAAATCGGCTTTATCCTGACCACCTTCATGTTCATCGTCACCGGCGTGTTGGTATTCTGGATGGCGGCGGGCTTCGCCATGCTCGAAGCCGGGCTGGTGCGCTCGAAAAACGTGACAATGCAGCTGATGAAGAACATGGCGCTGTTCGGGCTTGCGTCGCTGCTCTACTACGCCATCGGTTACAACCTGATGTATCCCGACGACGGCTGGACGATCGATGGCGTCATTGGCGCGTTCGCGGCGGCTTCGCTTGAGCCGGTCGGCCTGGTCGGTGCCGAACCCGACCTGACCTACGCCTCGGACGGTTCCGATTTCTTCTTTCAGCTTATGTTTGCCGCCGCCACCGCTTCGATCGTGTCGGGCGCGCTGGCCGAGCGTATCAAGCTCTGGCCATTCCTGATCTTCGTGATCGTGCTGGTCGGGGCGATCTACCCGATCCAGGCCAGCTGGAAATGGGGCGGCGGATTCCTGGAAGAGATGGGTTTTCTTGACTTTGCAGGCTCCACCGTCGTGCATTCGGTCGGCGGCTGGGCGGCTCTCACCGGGGCCATCATCCTCGGGCCACGCATCGGCAAGTACAAGAACGGCAAGGTGCACCCGTTCCCCGGCTCGAACCTGACGTTGGCGACGCTGGGCACGTTCATCCTTTGGATGGGTTGGTTCGGATTCAACGGCGGCTCCCAGCTCTACATGGACACGGCCGGCAACGTGGCTGACATCAGCCGCATTCTGGCCAACACCAACACGGCCGCCGCCGGCGGTGCAATCGCGGCACTGGTTCTGACGCAGGTGCTCTACAAAAAACCCGACCTCACCATGGTGCTGAACGGCGCGCTGGCAGGCCTTGTGTCGATCACGGCCGAACCGTTGACGCCGTCGCTGGGGGCTGCCAGCCTGATCGGGGCTGTGGGCGGCGTGATCGTTGTCTTCGCCGTTCCGATGCTCGACAAGATGAAGATCGATGATGTGGTGGGTGCGATACCCGTGCACCTGATCGCCGGTATCTGGGGCACGCTCGCGGTCGTGCTCACCAACCCTGAAGCCGTCCTGATGGTGCAGATCAAGAGCATCGTGATCGTCGGCGGATTCGTTGTGGTGACTTCAGCTGTGCTTTGGTTGCTGCTGAAAGCGATCCTCGGTATTCGCGTCGACCCGGAAGCCGAAATCAACGGACTCGACATGGCGGAGCTCGGTATGGAGGCCTACCCGGAATTCCATCAGGGTTGAGCCGCCTCCAGGAAAAACGGAATCAGGCCCGGGCGTTCGCGCCCGGGCTATTCGCATGACATGGCATGTGGCTGGCTGCGGATGCCTCCGGCGGGGATATTTTCGCGAAAAAGAAACAACAGCTTCTCCTTCGCTCAAATATCCCCCTAGCGGAGCGGAAATCTCCCCGCGGCAGCGGGGAAGAGACAGAAAAAATGCGCCCCGCGAGGGGCGCTCCGCTGGAATATCCTCAGACGCCGGCGTCGACGATGGCTTCGGCCAGGATCGGCACGGTCTTTTCGTTCAGCCCGGCGATGTTCATCCGGCTGTCGCCGATCATGTAGATACCATGCTTCTCGCGCATCATATCCACCTGTTCGGGCGTCGCGCCGATGCGCGAGAACATGCCGCGGTGGCGGGCGATGAAGTCGAAACGGTCGGAATTGGTGCGCTGGCGCAGCTCGTCTGCCAGTTGCTGGCGCAGCGCCAACATGCCAAGGCGCACCTCTTCCAGCTCGCTTTGCCAGTCGGCACGTAGGGCCTCGTCGTTGA
This sequence comes from Marinosulfonomonas sp., assembly GCA_026989405.1. Classification (GTDB taxonomy): domain Bacteria; phylum Pseudomonadota; class Alphaproteobacteria; order Rhodobacterales; family Rhodobacteraceae; genus JAJRUE01. The sequence goes on from JALSJL010000156.1 coordinate 2,108, forward strand.
GGATCATCGTCACCAGCCGTGCGCCGTGGTCCGGCGGGAAGGAAAAATTCTGCCGGTTAAGGAAATTCAGGTTGCCCTGTGTCACTGGTTTCATCCTGGCGTCTGGCGAGATCGCCATTAACAACCCCGCACGCTCTCGGTAAATTCCGAAGTTCTTCGAGCAGCTCGCCGCGATCAGCACTTCGGGCAGGCGCGAGGCGACCAGCCGGGTGGCGGCGGCGTCTTCATCCAGACCGTCGCCGAACCCCTGATAGGCGATGTCGATGAAGGGGATCGCGCCGGTTTTTTCCAGCAACGCCACCACATCTTGCCACTGATCCAGCGTCAGGTTGGCGCCGGTCGGGTTGTGGCAGCAGCCGTGCAGCAGCACCACGTCGCCGGCCTTCACGCCCGCCAGGTCATCCATCATGCCGGCGAAATCGACATCGCGCGTTGCATCGTCGAAATAGCGATACTCGGCCATGTTCATCTTGAGAAACCTGATGATCGACGGGTGGTTCGGCCAGGTCGGCGCCGACAGCCACACCGCGGCGTCCGGGCTGGCGATGCGGATCAGCTCCAGCGCCTGTCGGATGGCGCCGGTGCCCCCCGGGGTGGCGGCGGCGGCCAAGCGGGTTTCGTCGCGGGCATCGCCCAGGATCAGGGTCGAGAGCGCTTCGCCGTAGGCCGGGTCTCCCGCCAGCCCAGTATAGGCCTTGGTCTCCTGCGTTTCCCACAGCTGGTGCTCGGCCGCCTTGATCGCCCGCATCACCGGCGTCACGCCTTGTGCGTTCTTGTAGACGCCAACACCCAGGTCGATCTTGTTCTCGCGCGGGTCTTCGCGAAACATCTGCATCAGTTGCAGGATCTTGTCGGCGGGTTGGGGTTTCAGGTTGCTCAGCATCAGCTTTCTCCGGTTGCGACCGCCAGGTCGTCATACATGCCCCATTCCGACCACGAGCCGTCATAGACGGCGTGGCGGTGGTGGCCCAGTCTTTCAAGCGCAAGGTCGATGATGCAGGCGGTCACGCCAGAGCCGCAGGTGCTGATCACCGGCTTTTTCAGGTCAACCTCTGCCGCGGCGAAAACGGCGCGCAACTCCTCGGGCGGCTTCATCGTGCCGTCATCATTCAGCAAGTCACGGTAGTAGACGTTTTTCGAGCCGGGAATGTGGCCGCCGCGCAGCCCCTCGCGTGGCTCGGGTTCCTCGCCTCGAAAGCGGCCGGGCGAGCGGGCGTCCAGGATTTCGTAGTCTCCGAGCTTGGAGGCCGCCGCCACCTGTGTCACGTCCTTGATCAGCTGTGCCTGGCGCTGCACGGTGATGTGACGGTCGCGCAGGATCGGCGGCATGTCCTCTGTCTCGCGCCCCTCGGCCAGCCATTTTGGCAGCCCGCCATCCAGCACGGCGATGTCGGTCTTGCCCATCAGGCGAAACATCCACCAGACGCGCGCCGCACTCATCAGCCCGGCGCTGTCGTAGACCACCACCTGGTGCCCGTCGCCGACGCCCATGGCGCGCATGCGGCTGATGAACTTTTCTACCGGCGGGACGGTATGCGGCAGTTCGCTGCGCAGGTCGGCGATTTCATCGATGTCGAAATAACGGGCGCCCGGGATATGCGCTGCCTCGTATTCGGCGCGGGCATCGCGTTCGTCGTCGGGCATATACCAGGACGCATCGAAAATCCGCAGGTCCGGATCTTTCAGATGGGCCGCCAGCCAGTCGGTGGAGACGAGTGTCTTCGGATCGCTCTTCGGCATCGATCTTCCCTTGGGTCAGTCGATGCTTGCCTACCTCTGGAGCGCATGCCTTTCAAGGGCCGGGCGTCCGAAATCGGGCGCCCGGTGTTGCGTTACTTGGACATCATGTTCTTGATGATTCCGATCACGACCATCACGACGCCGCCACCAACGCCGCCCGAGGCCAGCGAACTGACGATCGAACCGAGGTCGAGCCCGCTGCCAGCCGCCGCTGCACCGCCGCCCATCATTCCACCCAGCAGTTTGCCGCCCAAGCCACCGCCGACGACACCTGCAATCGAGTTTCCGAGCGTTCCAAGGCTCATGTTTTTCAGAAGACCGCCCGCAATATTTCCACCAAGTGCGCCTGCGATCAGTTGGATAATCAGTTCCATGAATCGTCCTTCCTGTCGGGCCAAAAAACAAACTCGAAATATCCAGGCCTGACCCACCCGGCCCCGATCACGGGTAGTCTAACGAATATGGGGCATTTTGGAATGGCGAGCCGGGCCAGCCGGCCCTTTACTGGTTTTGGCGCAACAGCCGGGCTTTCTGCCGTTGCCAGTCGCGCTTGGCTTCCGTTGCGCGTTTGTCGCGGGTCTTCTTGCCCTTGGCGATGCCGATCTTCAGCTTCACCAGCCCCTTGTGGTTGAAATACATGACCAGCGGAACCAGCGTCATGCCTTCGCGTTTGGTGGCCGACCAGAGTTTGGCCAGTTCCTTTTTCCTGACCAGAAGTTTGCGCCGTCTGCGTTCCTCATGGCCCCAGGTCCTGGCTTGGGCATAGGGCGCGATATAGCTGTTCACCAGCCAGAGCTCGCCGTCTTCAACTGCAGCATAGCTTTCGGCAATATTGGCCTGGCCCTCGCGCAGAGACTTGACTTCGGATCCCTGCAACTGGATGCCGCATTCCAGATCGTCCTCGATCGCATAGTCATATCGCGCGCGCCGGTTCTCGGCGATCACCTTGTAATTCTTTTCCTCGGGCGTTTTCTTCCTGGCCATGTGGGGCAATTAGGCGCTTGGTCGCGCGCTGTCCAGAGTTTGCAGCCCGCGGCGCTGTCGGGAGTGTGGCAATCTGGCCGTGGCAGGGCCATTGCACTCAGGGGCTGCGCGGGTGTAAACGGCAAGCCGACTCATCCGTTTCCGGTGGCTCCCCATGCAGATTTATCTTCCCATTGCCGAAGTATCGGTGAACATTTTCCTTTTGATCGGCCTTGGCGGCATGGTCGGCATCTTGTCGGGCATGTTCGGGGTTGGCGGCGGGTTCATCCTGACGCCGTTCCTGTTTTTCATCGGCATCCCGCCGGCGGTTGCCGTGGCGACCGGGGCGAACCAGATCGTGGCCTCGTCGTTTTCCGGGGTGCTCGCGCATTTCAAGCGCAAGACAGTCGATCTCAAGATGGGCTTGGTGCTGCTGGTTGGCGGATTGACAGGCGCAATGCTTGGGGTGCGGGTGTTCACTGCTCTCAAGGAACTGGGGCAGGTCGAACTCTTCGTGAATCTCACCTATGTCATTTTCCTTGGTCTGATCGGCGGGTTGATGCTGATCGAAAGTCTTAACGCCATGCGGCGGGCCAAAATGGTTGGCCCGGTCAAACGTACCCGCCATCATTCGCGCATCCAGGGCTTGCCGTTCAAGGTGCGCTTTCGCACCTCGCGCCTGTATATCAGCGTCATCCCCCCGGTGCTGGTCGGCCTGCTGGTCGGATTTCTTTCGGCCATCATGGGAGTTGGCGGCGGCTTCATCATGGTGCCGGCGATGATCTACATTCTCGGGATGCCGACCAAGGTCGTCGTGGGCACCTCGCTGTTTCAGATCATCTTCGTGGCGGCATTTGCCACCATCATGCATGCGCGCGACAGTTTCACCGTTGACGTGGTGCTGGCGCTGTCGCTTCTGGTCAGCGGCGTGATCGGAGCGCAGATCGGCACCAAGATCGGGCTGAAACTGAAGGCCGAACAGTTGCGCGTGTTGCTGGCGCTGATGGTGCTGGCGATGTGTGCCAAGCTGGCGCTGGGGTTGGTGCTGGAGCCGAGCGAGCTGTTTTCAATCGCCTGACGTACTTGCCAGGCTCTCATCAGCCCCTGTCGGGGCTTCTTCGAGCCCCCCAACGAAGCGGCCCGTTCAGGGCCAATGAGTGGCTGGGCCGCAAACGTCGGTTGCCGGATTGTCAGTTCAACAGCCCGGCATGCGCCATTGCCGCCCGGATCGCCTTCTTTGTGCCATCGGTCAGCCCCACAAGCGGCAGGCGCACATCCTCGGAACATTTTCCCAGCAGAGACAGCCCGTATTTTGCGCCCGCCAGTCCGGGCTCAAGAAAGATCGCGGTGTGCAGCGGCATCAGCCGGTCCTGATAGTCCAGCGCCCTGGCGTAGTCGCCCGCCAGCGTCGCCGCCTGGAACTCGGCGCACAGCTTCGGCGCCACGTTGGCGGTGACCGAGATGCACCCAACCCCACCATGAGCGTTGAATCCGAGCGCCGAGGCATCTTCGCCCGACACCTGCACGAAATCCTTGCCGCAGGTCTCGCGCTGGCGGCTGACGCGGGTGATGTCGCCGGTGGCGTCCTTCACGCCGACGATGCGGGGCAGCCGGGCCAGTTCGCCCATGGTCTCGGGGCTCATGTCCACGACCGAGCGGCCGGGGATGTTGTAGATGATGATCGGAATGTCGGCCGCTTCGTGCAGCGCGGTGAAATGGGCGATCAGCCCGGCCTGGGTCGGCTTGTTGTAGTAGGGCGTCACCACCAGTGCGGCATCGGCCCCGACGCGCGCGGCATGCCTGATCAGTCCGATCCCCTCGGTCGTGTTGTTGGAACCGGCGCCGGCCACAACCGGCACCCGCCCGGCCGCGGCCTTTACCACCTCTTCAATCACGATTTCATGTTCTTCATGGCTGAGCGTGGGGCTTTCACCGGTGGTGCCCACGGGCACCAGCCCGTTGCTGCCCTGTTCGATCTGCCATTCGACCAGCTGTTTGAGCGTGTCGAGATCCAGCTCGCCGTTTCTGAACGGCGTGACAAGGGCCGGAAGGGATCCGCTGATCATGGCACACTCTCCTGTTGCATGGGTTGGGGTGGCGATTCACCGCCACCGAACGCGGCGGAAACTAGCCGGGATAATGCGCGTTGCCAAGTTTGTGTATTGCAGCCCGGTCGGCGCGCGTTAGGCTGGTGCTTCGAATCCCCTGCCATAAAGGGCGACGATGATGAGAGCAGCGTTGATCAGCCTTGTTTTGCTGATCTTTTCAGTATTTTCCGCGGCAGCGCAAGGCGACCGTGCTGCAACCGCCATGGCGCGCGCGATGCAGGCCGTCGACAAGAATGCCTGGGAGGAAGCGAGGTCAGCTGCCGCACCGGCTGGCGCGATCGGGCGTGATATCGTCGAGTGGCACAGGTTGCGCGCCGGTGATGGATCGTTCGCCGACTATGTCGCTTTTCTCGAACGCCGGCCCGACTGGCCCGGCCTGCCGCTTCTGATTGCCAGCGGCGAAGAAAACATCCCGGCTTCGGCAAAACCGGCGCAGGTCATTGCCTATTTCGCCACTCAGGCACCGCGTTCAGGCGCGGGTGCGCTGCGTCTGGCCCGCGCTCTGGAGGCCAGCGGCCAGGCCGAGCGCGCCCATGAAACCATCATCCGCGCCTGGCGAAGCCTGTCGATGGACGAGGCCGAAGAAAAGGCGATCCTGTCGCGCTATGCCAAGGTTCTGGTGAATCACCACCGGGCAAGGCAGGACATGCTGTTGTGGCGCGGGCTGACCACGCAGGCGCAGCGGCTCAACAAGCTGGTGGGCACGTCTTATGCCCGGTTGACGGTAGCGCGCGTCGCCCTGATCAGGAACCAGAAAAAGGGTGTGACCCAACTGATCGACGCGGTTCCGTCGTCGCTTGCCAATGACCCGGGGCTGGCCTTTGCACGCTTCACCTGGAGACTGAAGAATGGCCAGAAGGACGGGGCCATTGCCTTGATGCTGGAACGCTCGATCTCGGTCAAGGCGCTTGGGCAGCCCGAACGCTGGGGCAGCAAGCGCCGTTCACTGGCGCGCGAATTGATGCGGGCGGGCAAGGCGCGAACGGCCTACCGGCTGGCCGCCAACCACTTTCTGACCGAAGGGAGCCACTTCAAGGATCTCGAATGGCTGGCGGGCTATATCGCCCTGCGTTACCTGAAAGACCCGAAAACCGCGCTGGCCCATTTCCGCCGGTTCCGCGCCGGGGTCTCGACGCCCATCAGCCTTGGGCGCGCGGGATACTGGGAAGGCCGTGCGCTTGAGGCGCTGGGCAACAAGGAAGCAGCTCGGCTGGCCTATGAATTCGGCGCCGAATTCCAGACCAGCTTTTATGGTCAACTGGCCGCCGAAAAGGCGGGTATCACGATGCAGCGCGCCATCGCGGGGCGCGAAAGCTATGCTGACTTCCTCGCCTCGCCCTTTGCGAATACATCGGTGTTTGAAGCCGCAGTTCTGTTGCAGCGTGCCGGGCGGCCTGATCTTTTCAAACGGTTCATGCGCCATCTGATCGAGAGGTTGGGACCGGCCGAGCAAGGCTCGCTTGCGCAATTCGCGCTCAACGTCGATGAGATCAACACAGGCCTGTATCTCGCGAAATACGCCGCATCGAACGGGCTGGTTCTTGTGCGGCCCTATTTCCCGGTGCCCAAGGGGCTGGTCGATCATGTGCCTGTGCGCAAGGATCTGGCCCTGTCCATCATCCGGCGCGAAAGCGAATTTTTCGCAGCGGCCCGCAGCCGGGCCGGCGCGCGTGGACTGATGCAGCTCATGCCCGGCACTGCACGCGACGTGGCAAAGCGGCAGGGCATGCCCTACAAGCGCGACAGGCTGACAAGTGATCCGGAATACAATGTGCGCCTGGGCTCGGCCCATCTCAGGGAACTGATGGATGAGTTCGATGGCTACATTCCCTTCGTGGCGGTGGCCTACAACGCGGGACCGCGCCGGGTGCCGCAATGGGTGCAACAGCTTGGCGATCCGCGAAAGTCCACCGAAACGGCGGTGGACTGGATCGAGGCGATTCCGTTTCGCGAAACCCGAAACTATGTCATGCGAGTGATGGAATCGCTTGACGTCTACCGCGCACGCCTTGCCCGCAAACCGCAACCGTGGAGCCTGGCAAGGGAACTGAGGGGCCGCTGAGGCGTCGCTCGGCCGCCCTGCCGGGCGTTCTCGCTCATCGGGACGCGAGCAGCGACCGTCAGGAAGCGTCGAGCGGTTGGCCGCGCGCGCGCCAGAGCGTAAACAACCCGGCCGCGACGACCACCGTCGCACCGATAACCACGTTGGCGCGCAGCGTTTCGCCAAACACCAGAATCCCCAGGATCGATACGAACACCAGTTGCAAGTAGGCGAAAGGTTGCACCGCACTGGCTTCGGCCATCTCGTAGCAACGGATCAGCAGCCAGTGACCGAACGCGCCGGATACGCACAAAAGCGCCATCCAGCCCCAGTCGGGCGTGCTCATCGGTTGCCAGAACCAGATGCCGACGGCAGTCATCACCACCGCGCCGACGGTGCCGGTCCAGAAAAAACTGGTGGCCGTGCTGTCGCGCCGCGCGACGTAGCGCGTGAGCAGCCCATAAAGCGCAAACCCGAAGGCGCCGACCAACGGGACAAGCGCCACAGGCGAAAACACGCCGCGACCGGGTTGCAGGACGATCAGGATGCCGACGAAGCCGATGCCGATTGCCGCCCAGCGTCGCCAGCCGACGGTTTCGCCCAGGACCGGGCCGGAAAGCGCGGCGACCAGCAGCGGGTAGATGACGAATATTGCATGCGTTTCCACCAGCCCCAGCAGCACGAACGAGATGACGGTGATGCAGATTTCGGCCGCGAGCAAGGCTCCGCGGAGGGCCTGCAAGAGCGGCTGGCTGGTGGCCGCGGCGGCACGCAGGCCACCGGAGTTGCGCGCGGCGAGAAAGATCACGAAAGCGGCAAAGAACCAGTAGCGCACCATGACCACCATCAACACGTTGTATGCGCCCGCCAGATGGCGCGACACCCCGTCCTGCAGGGCGAACACTGCTGTTGCGGCGATCATCAAGGCAATACCGGCGCGGGTGTTGTTTGCACTGGCGGGCATCATCGCAACTGTCCGGTGCTCATGTGGCGCTTGTGGCCAAACCCGGGCGGGCGGGTTACGTCAAACCCGGCCGCTTCCAGTGTCCGGCGCACATGGCCGGCGGCGCTGTAGGTTGCGAAACTGCCGCCGGCGCGGGTGTGGCTCGCGACGGCCTGCATCAGCGCGGGTTCCCACAGCTCCGGGTTTTTCGCAGGCGCAAAACCGTCGAGAAACCACGCATCCGACATTCCGTCCCAATCCGGCAGCGTCTCGCGTGCATCGCCGCCGACGATCTCGAGTTGCAGCCCCGGCAGGTCGAACTGTCCGGCTGCGCCTTGCCAGAGGGCCAGCAGGCCGCTGGCCAGTTCCTCGACCTCGGGAAAGGCTGCCAGGGCCGTGGCCATGTCGGCAGCCGCCATGGGGAAGGCTTCGAAACTGGTGAAACGCAAGGGTCCGGCCTGTCCGGCTTCCAGCCAGGCGCACCAGGCGGCAAGCATGTTCAATCCGGTGCCAAACCCGAGCTCGGCAATGTGAAAGCCCGGGCGGAACCGCGCCGGAAGGTCGTTGCCGGCAAGAAACACGTGCCGCGCTTCGGCCAGCCCGTCGTGAACCGAATAATACGGGTCATCGAAACGGCGCGAGACAGGCACCTGCCCGTGCTGCCAAGTCACCTCTGCGCTCTGGTCTGCCATCGCCCGATACCCTAAGGGAATATGCGGCAACAATGAGAGAGGGGCGCGGGTTTGGCAATGGTCGACGTGACGGTGATGGGGGCGGGCATATTCGGCTTGTCGATTGCCTGGGCCTGCGTGCAGCGCGGGGCGAGCGTCAGGGTTGTCGACCCGAACGGGCCAGGCGCCGGGGCCAGCGGTGGCACGGTGGGCGCGATGGCCCCGCACACCCCGGAACGCTGGGAGCCGAAGAAGGACTTCCAACTCGACAGCCTGTTGATGGCTGAAGGGTTCTGGGCCGGGGTCGATGCAGCTTCGGGCCTGACTTCGGGATATGGGCGCACCGGGCGGTTGCAACCGATTGCCGATGAACGCCTGTTGGCTTTGGCGCGCGAGCGCATCGCGCAGGCCGACGAACTGTGGCGGGGCCGCGCGATCTGGGAGGTGCGGCCCGCCACGGATTTTGGCAGCTGGGTGCCCCCAAGCGACACCGGCCTTGTGATCCACGACACGCTGAGCGCCCGGATGGACCCGCGACGCGCCTGCGCAAGCCTTGCGGCGGCTTTGCGCAATTCCGGTGTGGAGATCGCGACCGGGGCAACGAGCGAAGGGGCGGTCGTCTGGGCGACCGGATATCGCGGGCTGCTGGAGATGTCGGATGTCTTCGGGCGCGAAATGGGCAATGGCGTGAAGGGGCAGTCCGTGTTGCTGGAGTTCGACGCCGGGCCGGACGCGCCGCAGGTATTTTGCAAGGGTATCCATTTCGTGGCGCATGACAATGGCACGCTCGGGATCGGCTCGACCAGCGAGCGGTATTTCGATGATCCGCAAGCAACCGACGGGCAGCTTGACGACCTGTTGCGGCGCGCCGTGGAGATCATGCCGCAACTGGCCGGGGCGCGGGTTCTGGCGCGCTGGGCCGGCGTGCGTCCGCGCGCCATTACCCGCGCGCCGCTATTGGGGCCCTGGCCCGGGCGCGCCGGGCATTTCATCGCCAATGGCGGCTTCAAGATCGGTTTTGGCATGGCCCCGAAAGTCGCAGAGGTCATGGCTGGTCTGGTGTTGGAGGGGGCCGATACGATCCCGCCGGAGTTTCATGTCAACGCGGTTCTCGACCTGTAGCGGCTGCCAGGCGGAGCGCCCGTTCCGGGCGCCGGTTTTTCCTTTTGCCCCCCATACGGGGGGCGTCCGCTCCGCTCGGGGGATATTTGGCAAAGAAGAAGGTGCAGTCAGGGCTTTACCCGATGAGCCAATGCTGCAATTCATCCTGGAAAACAAGAGGGGTATTCGATGGCGCGCCATGGTGGTCAGGTCCTGGTGGACCAGTTGAAGGAACTTGGTGTCAGGCGGGTGTTTTCGGTTCCCGGGGAAAGCTTCCTTGCGGCATTGGATGGGTTGCATCGATCGGGGATTGAAAATGTCGTGTGCCGCCACGAGGGCGGGGCGGCGATGATGGCCGAGGCTGCTGGCAAGATGACCGGGCGTCCCGGCGTGGTGTTCGTGACACGCGGGCCGGGGGCGACGAATGCGAGTGCGGGTATACATATTGCCCGGCAAGACAGCACGCCGCTGGTGATGTTCGTCGGCCAGATTGCGCGCGGGCATCGTGATCGCGAGGCGTTTCAGGAGCTGAACTATCGCGCTGTTTTCGGCACGATGGCAAAGTGGGTGGCCGAGGTCGATCAGGTTGATCGGTTGCCGGAGTATGTGGTGCGCGCTTTTCGGGTGGCGCAGAGCGGGCGCCCCGGGCCGGTGGTGCTGGCTTTGCCCGAGGACATGTTGAGTTCGCTCTGTGATGCGCAGGTCTTGCCCTTGCCGGAGTTGGCCCCGCCGGCACCGGACAAGGCGGCGGTTGGCGACGTGATGGACCGTCTGGCAAATGCGAAACGACCGCTGGTGGTGGTTGGCGGGTCTGTCTGGTCTGCCCGGGCCGCCGATGACCTGGAACAATTTGCCCGCAAAAATGATGTGCCGGTCGCGGCAACATTCCGGCGGCAGGATTACCTGGACAACAGCTCTGAGCACTACGTCGGGGACTTGTCGGTCGGAATGAACCCGGCGCTGGCAGACCGGTTGCGCGATGCCGATTTCCTTTTGCTGATCGGGACGCGTTTCGGGGACATCCCGACGAACGGCTATGAACTGGTGACACCCGAAGCCGAGGGCAAGGTGGTTGTGCATGTTCACCCGGACCCGGACTTGCCCGGGACCTGGCTGCGGACCGATCTTGCGATTTGTGCCGGCGCGCCGGATATGCTGCGCGCATTGAGAAGGGCTGATGCCGTGGGTGACATCCGCTGGGCTGACTGGCGGGCGCAAGCGCGGGCAGATTACGAGGAATGGCAACAGCCGGTAGAGACGCCGGGCGCGGTGAAGATGGAAGCCGTGGTGAGATGGCTGTCCGACACCCTGCCCGAAGATGCGATCGTGACCAACGGGGCTGGCAACTATGCCGCCTTCCTGCATCGGTATTTCCGTTTCAAGCAGCACGGCACCCAGCTGGCGCCGACCTCGGGAAGCATGGGGTATGGTTTTCCGGGAGCGGTGGCGGCGTCGTTGCAGCACCCGGACCGCATGGTTGTCTGCCTGGCCGGGGACGGCTGTTTTCAGATGACCCTGAACGAGATGTCCACGGCCATGCAGCATGGCGCCAGGCCGATCGTCATCGTGGCGAACAACGGGCGTTATGGCACCATTCGCATGCATCAGGAGCGCACCTATCCGGCGCGGGTCAGCGGCACCGATCTGGCCAACCCTGACTATGCGACCCTGGCGCGGGCCTATGGCGGGCATGGCGAGGTGGTTGAAAACGGTGACGAATTCCCGGCGGCCTTTGCGCGGGCGCGGGCTGCTGGGGTTCTGTCGGTAATCGAGCTTCGCCTGGACAGCGAGGCGCTGTCAACCGGGTTGACGCTGAGCGCAACACGAGAGCTTGGTCGGGCTGGTTAGGCCAGCGGCACCTGTCGCGCGCTTGCTTCCATGCACAGCCGGCCATCGGGTGCGCGCACCCAAAGTTGGCCGGCGTTCCAGCACAGTTCGGCTGTTTCGAAATGCATGAGCGGGGCAATGGCGCGGAAGGTGAACCGGCGCAACGCACCAAGCTGATCCTCGGCCAGATGCATGAGAAGTTGCGCCAGAAGCGGGCCGTGCACGACAAGGCCGGGATAGCCTTCGGTCTCGCGGGCATGGTCCAGATCGTAGTGGATGCGGTGCCCGTTGAAGGTCAGCGCCGAGTAGCGGAACAGAAGCGTTGTTGAAAACACCTGCTTTGCAAGGGCGGTTTCATCGGTTCTTGCGGTTTGGACCCTCGGTTCGTTGGCTGCTGTCGGGTAGGGTTTGTAGACGAGATCCTGCTCCTCGACGACGCATGTCCGGTCGTTCTGGCGAAATTCGTGGCGCAGCGTGACAAAACCAAGGGGGCCGCTACGCCCCTGTTTTTCGGTAACGCTTTCAAGCGTCGAAACCTTGGTTGCCGGGGTGCCGGCGATCAGGGGGCGGTGAAACTCCAGCCGCCCGCCGGCCCACATGCGTTGTGGCAGGCCAAGATCGGGGATCAACCCGGTCCCGTTGCGGATATGGCCGTCTTTGCCAAGTTCTTCCGGTGGCCGGGCAGACCAGAAATAGATCTGGTGCCAGAATGGGGGCAAGGGGTCGCCGGCCTGTGGTGGCGGGCCGCTGCGCGAAAGGGTGGCGTGCAGTGCCGCGGCGCGGGCCGGGTCCAGCAGGTCGGCCGAGATTTCCGCGTCGCGCGTCACCGGCCGGCAGCGTTGCGCAAGGCCGCCATCAGCTCGGCCAGGGCCTTTTCATAGCGCGCATCGGCAAGCCCTCCGTCCGCGTCGAAGGCGTTTGAGCTGTCGGCCACCAACACTTCCGGGCCGGGCACCAGCCAAACCCGGAACGGGGCCAAGGCCAGACGCAGCGAGCTTTGCGCGCGCTCGCCGCCCGAGCGCCCCGCCGCGGCCGACATGATGGCGACGGGCTTGTGGCGCCACGGGCTGCCCTTGGTGCGGCTGACCCAGTCCAGCGCGTTTTTCAGCACCCCCGAGAGCGCCTTGTTGTATTCCGGTGTCGAGATCACCACCGCGTCTGCGGCGGCGATCTGGTCGGCGAGTGCCTGCACCTCGGGCGGGAAGCCCTGGTTGTCCTCAAGATCGCCGTCGTAAAGCGGCAGGCGCAGGTCGGCGACGGTGAGGGTTTCGGGGGCGAACAGGCGCGCCGCTTCGGCGGCCAGCAGGCGGTTGGTCGACCATTGGCGCAGGGCGCCGGCGATGGTCAGCAGGTGGGACATGTCAGTATTCGACGCCGATCTGCGCCTTGATGCCGGCGCGGAACGGATGCTTGACCAGCTCCATTTCCGTCACCAGGTCGGCGATCTCGATCAGGTCGGCGTGGGCATTGCGTCCGGTCAGCACCACATGGGTCATCGGCGGTTTTTCTTCGCTGAGGAACTTCACGACCTCGGCAATCGGCACATAGTCATAGCGGATGGCGATGTTGATTTCATCGAGCAGCACCATCTTGTTTTCGGGATCGCGGATCAGCTCCTTGGCCTTTTCCCAGGCGGCGAGCGCCATTTCGGTGTCCCGGGTCTTGTCCTGGGTTTCCCAGGTAAAGCCCTCACCCATGGTGTGAAAGGCGCATTCATTGGAAAATTTCGCGAGGATCAGGTCGCGTTCGCCGGTGGACATGCCGCCCTTGATGAACTGCACGACGGCGCATTGCATGCCGTGGGCGATGCAGCGGAAGATCATGCCGAAAGCGGCGGTGGACTTGCCCTTGCCCTTGCCGGTGTGGACGATGACCAGGCCCTTCTTGTCGGTCTTGGTCGCCATGATCTTGTCGCGGGCGGCCTTTTTCTTGGCCATCTTCATCGCGTGGCGGTCGGTGTCGTCAGTCATCGATCATTCTCCTGTCGCGGGGGAAGAGTTTGCGGCTCGTGTGGGCGGATTGCAAGGGGGTGTTAGCAAAGCGTTAACCAGGATGCGCAAGGGTTGGCCGCATGTGGTATCGTGCCCTTCTGATCGCCCTGCTGCTGGCTCTGGCCGGCTGCGACAGCCCCGCGCCCGAGATGTGGGGCGGCGCGATGCGCGAGGTTTCGGTGGATGGCAGCCGGTTCCGGGTGTTCATGCAGCCGGGCGGCTACCGGGTCGAGGCGCATCGGGTATCGGTGGAGATGCTGCCCAGCAAGGTCGAGACCTTTGCGCGGGCCTACCGTGCGATCGAGCTGGCGACGGGCTGCAAGGTGGTTGCCGGGTCGTTGGGTGGGGACCGGGCGATCGTGACCGCGCGGGTGAATTGCCGGCTGCCCGAGCGCGGGCGGTAAGGGCGGGAGCCTCCGGCGGAGGTATTTTGGCCAAGAAGAAGAGGATCAGCCATCCGGGGCCGGGCCCGGGTGGTGGGGCAGGCTGTCGTCGAGCTTCAGCCAGGGCAGGTGTTCGGCGTAGTGGACATGAAAGGCGGGTTCGAACGCGGCCGGGTCCGACAGGGTGGCCGCGTAAAGGTGGATTTCGCCGGAGTAACGGTCGGCCTGGAAGGCCATCGGTGTGCCGCAGGTGGGGCAGAAGCTGCGCCTGACGCCGGGGGATGATGCCCAGGTTTTCGGTGGCTGGCCGGTCCATTCGAAGCGGCTGAGCGGGATGCCGAGGAAGGTGGTGACGGGCGAAGCCGTCTGCCGGCGGCAGCTTTCGCAATGGCAGTGGCAGGCCCAGGTTTCGGGGCCTTCGATCCGGTAGCGGGTGGCGCCGCACAGGCAGTGATCGGTTCTGATCAGGTGACGTCCCTTTCAAGGCGGCAGGAGGTGGGGCGGGCATGGCCCGGGTGCGTCTCATGTGCGACGAGGCGAAAGCCCATGGCGGCAAAGGCGCGCTGGTTTTCGGTGAGCTCGATCCGGGTTTTCAGGACGAGACGGGGCAGGTGGCGGGCGCGGGCGCGCTTGATGGCCACCCCGACAAGGCGGCGGGCGAGGCCCTTTTGGCGGTGGCTTGCGGCGACCGCGAGCTTGCCAAGGTAGAGATGGTCGGGTGCGGGGGTGAGGAACATGCAGGCAACGGGCGGTGTGCCGATGGCCCAGACCTCGCCGGTTTCGGCCTGCGTGGCGATGTCGGCCAGGCTCAGCCGGTGCAGCGAGCTTGGCGGGTCGATGCGGCCCTCCATATAGTCGAAGGCTTCGTGCAGCAGGGCAAGGATTGCCGGGATTTCCGCGGCGTCGGGTGCCAGGCGGTATGGGGTCAGGCGGGCCACGGGACGACGGTCAGTTCGGGCCACAGGCGCTTTTGGCGCACGGCCTTGGTTTCGTGCGTCTTGCGGTTGTCGCGCGGCGGGTTCGGGGTGAGACGAAAGGAGAAGATGTCATCGAGGCCGAACGGAGCATGAAGGGTGAAACTGTCATCTGCCAGCAAGCGCAATCCGACGCAATGGGTGCGGCAGGCGAAACGGTCGATGGCGTCGCGGCTGCGGCTGAGTGGCTCATAGGCTGTGCCGAAGTGTTGCTCATACCACAGGTGCACGCGGGCCTGGTTGCGGACCTCGACCGGCGGGGTTGACGCGAAAAGCGGCGCGGCACGCTGGATGATCCGGTCTTCGGCTTCGTAGCTGGTGTCCGGGTCGAAATAGAACAGGTCGATATCGTTGACGCCATGCATGTCGGGGCGTCCGGTCAGGTGGTTCCAGACCTGCTGGTAGATCGCGCCCGAGACGATCCACCAGTCGGGCAGGTCAAGGGTGCGTGCGGTGCGAAAGGCGGCCATCAGCTTGGGGCTGGCCCGGACGATCTCGAACAGGGCAGCGCGCTGGATATGGTCCGGATTTGCGGAAAATCGCAGGTGGGTCATTTCAGTGCAAGGCGAGGGGGGCGTCTGATGGCGACACGCTTCAGCCCGGCATTTTCATCATTTCCGAAACCTGTATGGTTCCGCCCATTTCCAGGAAGGGGTCCGCCCTGGCGATCTCCAGCGCTTCATCCTTGCTGTCGGCGCGCACGATGGCAAAACCTGACATGGGCGTTTCGATATCCGGGCCGACCAGTTCCGTCCCCATCAATGGTTGCCCGGGATTTACGACCTTGTCGCCAAGGCTTTCGATCCATTTCATCCACTTGCCGCGGTGCGCCTGGCCTTCTTCGGGTGTCGCCGGCTTGGCGCCGCCGAAATATCCAATGATGTAGTCAGCCATGTTCGTTCTCCTTGTTGTGGCTTTACGCAGCACAGGCCGCGCCGTAGCCTTCTTCGAATATCATTGCCCAGCTTGAGCCGTAGCCGCCGTACATGTCCCGGGCCAGATCGCCAAACGCTTCCCACCGGCTTTGCGTCAGAACAACCTTGGTCAGGTTGGGTGAAATTTCGTGGAAAACCACCTCGACCAGGCTGGCGGTTTCGGGCGAAAGGCCCATGTGGAAATCCAGTTTGAGCCGGTGACAGGGATCGTATGTGCGAATGGTGCCCCAGTGATGCTCTTCGCCATCGGGGCCGATCTCGACAATGCGCCCACCCTGGCGCGCATCGATCTTGAGCGCGCTTGGCGGTGCGCCGTTGCGCATGATCGAGATTGAGCGTTGATCAAGTGGCCACCAGTTTGGCATGCCTTCGACAAAAATGCCGAACGCTTTTTGCGCACCGCATGGCACTTCGATGGACTTTACGATGGGGGGCAGGGTTTCAACCATCGTCCGCACTGACCTGGCGCGCGACTTCTGCGCCGAATGACGCCAATGCATCGTCCCAAAACCCATCCAGCCATTGCCTGAGGCCCTCCAGCCCCTCGCGGCGCAGGTAGTAAAGCCGCCGCGTGCCCTGGGTTTGGACCGAGACAAGATTGGCGGCCATCAAGACCTTGAGATGTTGCGAAACCGCCGGGCGGCTGACCGGTTGCCGGGCCGCGAGATCGCCCACGGAACAGGGCCCCTTGTTCAGCGCTTCGAAGATATGGCGCCGGGTAGGGTCTGCAAGGGCGTGAAGAACATTTCCGTAAGTCATTGCTTACGGTAAGCGACTATTTACGGACAAGTCAAGCCTCTGGTGGCGACCGGCCAGGGAGACAGGTGATACAAGTCACATCGAGGGCTGGAAAGCGTCGGTTTTCAAGCGCGATGGGCCCAGACAAGGGCACACTATTTGGCGTGCCTGG
Source organism: Marinosulfonomonas sp. (assembly GCA_026989405.1). Lineage (GTDB taxonomy): Bacteria > Pseudomonadota > Alphaproteobacteria > Rhodobacterales > Rhodobacteraceae > JAJRUE01. Next base: position 18,695 of record JALSJL010000156.1, read on the forward strand.
CGTGGGCGATGTGCCACGCGGCGCCGGGTTTTTGGTTCTAGGTGGCACGCAAGGTGTCGAGCAACGAACGCGCCGAGTTTGAGCGGGGCGCCCAAAGCCCACGATCTATCGCCTCGGTCAGCCTCTGGGCGATTTCCTGCAGCGCAGGGGCGTTGTAGTTTTCAATGAACTCCCGCGTGTCCTCGTCTTCCAGGAAGGCCGCGTGCACCATGTCGAAATGGTGCGATTTCACGGTGCCCGTGGTCGCGGCGAAGGCGAACATGTAGTCCACCGTGGCGGCGATCTCGAAGGCACCCTTGTAGCCGTGGCGCTTGACACCCGCGATCCATTTCGGGTTGGTCACGCGCGAACGCACGACGCGGCCGATCTCGTCCTCCAGGGTGCGGATCACGGGGCGTTCGGGGCGCGAGTGGTCGTTGTGGTAGATGGGCCGGTCGCGGCCCTGAAGCGTGGCCACGGCCGCCGCCGCGCCGCCTTCGAACTGGTAGTAGTCGTCTGAATCCAGCAGGTCGTGTTCGCGGTTGTCCTGGTTCTGCACGATGGCCTCGACCTCGCCCAGCCGGGTTTCGAAGGCCTTGCGCGCGCGGGTGCCTTCGCTGCCGGCGCCATAGGCGTAGCCGCCCCATTCGAGGTAGGCTTCGGCCAGGTCGGCCTTGTCGGCCCAGAGGCGCTCATCGATCATCGCCTGAAGCCCCGCGCCATAGGCCCCGGGTTTGGAGCCGAAAACCCGGAACTGGCCTTTGTCCCCTTCGGCGTGGGCGCGCGCGGCGGCGGGGTTTGTTTCGGGCGGCTCGTCCAGCGCCATCACCGCGCGCGCGGCGCTGTCGAAAAGCGCGATCAATTGCGGGAAGGCGTCGCGGAAGAAGCCCGAGATGCGCAGTGTGACATCGACGCGCGGCCGGCCGAGCGCGGTTGCGGGGATGATCTCGAAGCCGGTGACGCGGTGGCTCATGGCGTCCCACTGCGGTTTCACCCCCATCAGGGCCAGCGCTTGGGCGATGTCGTCGCCGCCGGTGCGCATGTTGGCGGTGCCCCAGGCGGTGATCAGCATCGCGCGCGGCCAGTCGCCGTGGTCCTGCAGATGCCTTTCGATCAGAAGGTTCGCCGATTTCCAGCCCAGAGCCCAAGCGGTGCGGGTGGGCACGGCGCGGCTGTCCACGCTGTAAAAGTTGCGCCCGGTGGGCAGCACGTCGGGTCGGCCGCGCGTCGGCGCGCCGGACGGCCCCGGGGCGACGAACTGCCCCGAAAGGGCGGTGAGAAGGCCCGACCCCTCGGCCGGGCCGCAGGCGGCGATGGTGGGGGCGAGGTGGTTCAGCGCATAGTCAAGGACGGCAGCCGTGGCCGGCCGGGGCAATGGGGGCTGTCTGTCAGGGGGGAGGTTCGCGTCCGGCTCCGAGGGGGGGCGCATTTCGCGTCCGCCCTGGGGGGCGGGGTCGGGCGCGAACCGGATGGCTTGCGATCCGGCGGGCTGGTTTTCCGGCTGGGTGTGCGCAGCATCCAACAGCCGGGCCGCGAACAGTTCCAGCCGCTCCACCGTATCGCCGGTGGAGCGCCAGCGCGCGTCCGACACCGCCGCCAGCGCCTCGGGCCGCGGCCCCTCCCACGGCGCGGCCATGTCGCAATCGAGCGGATCAAAGCCCAGCGAAAAATCCTCGGCCAGCGCGCGCAGCAGCGAGGCGTTGGCCCCTTCGCCATCGCCGCGCGGCACCCGCAACAGCGCCAGCAGCAGGTCGCGCGCCAGCCGCCCCTCGGGCGAGACACCGAAGACATGCAGCCCGTCGCGGATCTGCGCTTCTTTCAATTCGCACAGATAGGCGTCGAGCTTCGCCAGATCGCTCGCCTCGTCCTCGCCGCTCAGCCCCGCGTCCTCGTCCAGTCCCGTTACCGAGGTCAGCGACAGGATCTCGCGGCGGATGTGCTCCAGCCTTCGCGGGTCCACGCCCGCGGCTTCGTAATATTCGTCCACCAGCGCTTCTAGGTCGCGCATCGGTCCGTAGCTTTCGGCCCGCGTCAGCGGCGGGGTGAGGTGGTCGATGATCACCGCCTGCGCCCGGCGCTTGGCCTGGGTGCCCTCGCCCGGATCGTTGACGATGAAGGGGTAGATGTGCGGCACCGGCCCCAGCACCGCCTCGGGCCAGCAGGAGGCCGACAGCGCCAGCGCCTTGCCCGGCAGCCATTCGAGGTTGCCGTGCTTGCCCATGTGCACGATGGCATCCGCCCGGTGCACGTGCCGCAGCCAGAAGTAGAAGGCGAGGTAGTTGTGCGGCGGCACGAGATCGGGCGAATGGTAGGTATCGGTGGGGTCGATGTTGTAGCCGCGCGCGGGCTGGATGCCGACCACCACGTTGCCGAACTGCAGGACCGACAGCTTGAAGCGCCCGCAATCGACCTCGCCGGGTTCGAAGAACGGGTCGGCCTCGGGCGGGCCCCAGCGCTCTTCCATGGCGGCGCGCAGATCGTGCGGCAGCTGGCCGTAGGCGATCTGGTAGTCCGACATCATCAGCTCCACCCCGCCCGAGCGGCTTGCGCGGTCGGTCAGCCAGTTGGTCGGGCCGGCGAGAATGGCCCGCATCAGGGCGTCCGAATCCTCGGGAATGCTGCGCAGCATGTATCCTTCGCGGCGCAGCATCTTCAGCGCGTGAACGGTGGCCGCAGGGGTGTCGAGGCCGACGCCATTGGCCAGGCGTCCGTCCTTGTTG
>JALSJL010000157.1 GCA_026989405.1 Marinosulfonomonas sp.
CTGCGCGCTATACCTATTGCGGCAAGGTGTTCAGGCGTCAAGAACGGGCAACAGCGCTGCCCTCGGAGTATCTTCAGGTCGGCTACGAAGTATTTGACGGGTCGGCCCCCCCCGAGGCAGATGCCGAGGTTTTCGCGCTTATTGGCCAGGCGCTCGGGGCATGCGCCCCAAGGGCTGTCACCGGGGATATGGGCGTGCTGCTTTCCGCCATCCGGGGGTTGGACACCAGCGCGGCGCGAAAGGCTGCATTGTTGCGCCATGTATGGCGGCCGGTTCGGTTTCGGGCCTTGCTGGATCGATACAGCGGAAAAGCGCCTGTGCCGCCAGCCCGAGCGGCCTTGTTGAGCGAAAGCGATCCGATGAAGCGCGCCCGGCCGCTGATTGGCTTGCGCACCGCCAGGGAAATATCCGAGCGTATCGAAAGCCTGCGCCGGGATGCCCGGAAACCGCCGATCAGTGCTGCAGAGACCAGGTTGCTGGACCAGATCCTTTCTCTGCGTGCGCCGATGCCGGCGGCATTGTCCGCGCTTGAGAAAATGGCATCTGACATGCCACAGCTTGAACAATCCGTGGTCAGGTTCGCCGCGCGGATGGCGGCGCTTGAAGAACGCGGGGTCGCGATCGGTGATCTGATGTTCGAAGGCAGTTATGGTCGCACTTCGATGGAATACTATGACGGTTTTGTTTTCGGCTTCTATGCGCCGGACATGCCGGATGATCCGATTGCCACGGGCGGGCGCTACGATGCCCTGACCCGCATTTTGGGAAGCGGCAGATCCATCCCCGCGGTTGGCGGCGTGATTCGCCCTGGTTTGCTGGTGGAGGCCAGGACATGACAGGTTTGCGGCTTGGGGTGCCGTCCAAGGGCCGGCTGATGGAAAAGACCTTCGACTGGTTTGGCGCGCGCGGCGTGACGCTGCGCCGCACCGGCGCGGCGCGGGAATATGCCGGCTCGGTCGAGGGCGTCAGCGATGTCGAACTGGTATTGTTGTCGGCGGGCGAAATACCGCGAGAATTGTCTGCCGGGCGGATCCATCTCGGGGTGACCGGATCTGACCTGATCCGTGAAAAGCTTGCGGATTGGGACGACAAGATCCGGGTTGTTGCACCGCTCGGGTTTGGCAGGGCTGACCTCGTTCTGGCCGTTCCGCAGGCGTGGGTGGATGTAAACGTGATCGAAGACCTGGATGCCGTTGCGGCGCAATTTCGTGCACATCACGGTTTTCGGCTTCGGATAGCAACCAAGTATCATCGGCTGGTGCGCGAATTTCTGCGCGAAAACGGTGTGGCTGATTATCAGCTGGTCGACAGCCAGGGGGCGACGGAAGGCACGATCAAGAATGGCGCGGCCGAGGCGATTGCCGACATCACGTCAAGCGGTGACACGCTTCGGGCCAACCACTTGAAAACGCTGGAAGACGGGCTGATCCATGCAAGTCAGGCCACTTTGTTTTCCGTGCCGGGTTCAAGCCTCGACGAGAAAACGCGCGCGGTGTTGGCCGAGTTTTGTAAAAAGATTGGCATCTGATAGCGTGCGTCAGATGCCCGACGGAAGGTTTGAATGAAAAACATCCGCTGTATTGCCTGGGATTTTGACGGCGTGCTCAATCGCAACGTCGTGAACGGGCGATTTGTGTGGCAGGATCACCTTGACGGTTTCGGTATCGACAAGCGGGTATTCGAAGAGTTCATGTTCGCCGACGGTTTCTGGCCGATCATGCGCGGCGAGGAAGACCTGCTGCACCGGCTGCAACGGTTTTACGACCACACCGGGCGACAGTCCGACCCGCAGGAACTTCTGGACTACTGGTTTGAAAAGGACGCGCGGCCCTGTTCCAACATGCTCGGGCTGATGGAGCGCGCGTCCGAGGCCGGTTTGCGGCAGGTGATCGCGACGAACAACGAACATCGCCGCTCGAGTTACATCGAAAACGAAATGGGATTTGCAGCGCGGGTCGAGAAGCTGTTTTCATCCGGCCGGATGGGGGTGGCAAAGCCGGACCCCGGCTATTTCCGCATGATCGAGGATGAGTTGGCCCTGGAGCCCGAGCAGATCCTGTTTGTCGATGACTATGCCGAAAACGTGAAGGCAGCGGCCGCCTGCGGCTGGCAGGTTCACCATTTTCCCGAGGATGGGCACGAGGAATTGCGCGAACGCCTGACCGTCATCCTTTGAGGCCGGGCGGTCAGCGCACCCCGATCTCGGCCAGTGCCGCATTCAGTTCCGGCGGCAGGGCCGTTTCGGCGCGGCGCGCGCGCGGCAGGTCCGCCGGGGCCTTGGCGGGTTCAAGGTAGCGCCATCCCTGGAACGGGCGCCGTTGCGCGGCCGTGGTGCGGATCAGTTCCGGGTCGAGCACGATCGCGCACCGGCGGATGCCGTCATCGCCGATCACCTCTTCCAGCCGGATGATTCGCTGACGCACCTGGATGGTCCCCTTGATGACCCAGTAGAGCGAGCCGCCATTCAGCAAATCGTCTGAGCGACGCGGAAACATGCGTGTCACATGGCGGTTCGGTTCACCCGGTGCATAGTGGCGCGCGCGGTATTCGATCAATTGTTCGACCGAATCGACCCCGACACACAGCTTCACCATATGTATGCAATTGGCCACAGCAGCCCCCCATCCGTTGTCGATCGTAGTGGATTCGGCGGCGGGTTCAAGCTATGCTCGGACCTCCCCGGAAGTCGGGGCCAAACACAGAGGTCCGAACATGAGCCGTTTTTCAGCTCCGATCGCCGAACAGATATGGGACATGAAATACCGCATGAAAAAGGCGGACGGCACCCCGATTGACCAGAGCGTCGAGGACACATGGCGGCGGATTGCGCGCGCGATCGCGGCTGATGAGGCCGAGCCGGAGCATTGGGAGGGCCAGTTCTATTCGGCTCTGGAGGAATTCAAGTTTCTGCCGGCCGGTCGGATCACCGCCGGGGCCGGCACTGACCGCGCGGTGACGCTGTTCAACTGCTTCGTGATGGGCACGATCCCCGACAGCATGGCCGGCATTTTCGAAATGCTGAAGGAGGCCGCGCTGACGATGCAGCAGGGCGGCGGCATCGGCTATGATTTCTCGACCATCCGTCCCAAGGGGGCGCTGGTGGAAAGCATCGCGGCCGATGCTTCGGGTCCGCTGTCGTTCATGGACGTCTGGGACGCCATGTGCCGCACGATCATGAGCGCCGGTTCGCGCCGGGGCGCGATGATGGGAACGATGGACTGCAGCCACCCGGACATCGAGGATTTCGTCACCGCGAAATCCGATCCCGCCCGGCTGCGCAACTTCAACCTGTCGGTGCTGGTCTCCAATGCCTTCATCGATGCCGTCAAGGCCGATGCCGGCTGGGATCTGGAATTCGGTGGCAAGGTATACCGGACCCTGCCGGCGCGAGACCTGTGGAACAAGATCATCAAATCGACCTACGACTTCGCCGAGCCGGGGGTGATTTTCATCGACCGCATCAACGAGATGAACAACCTGGC
>JALSJL010000158.1 GCA_026989405.1 Marinosulfonomonas sp.
GCGACGTTGGGCCATGCTGCTCTCCTCTTTGCGAAGAGTGAATCAGCAATCTCCAGATCACGCTACACTTTTATGAGTGCATGGCCTAGGCGCACCACGGGCGACTTGGACACCGACACGGTTTTCAAGGTCTTCAAGCGTGACGTTATATTTTTTCCACGAGCCACCACCGGATGCCATTATCTGTATGACCGGGGCCACGCGATCGATTGCTTTGGCAAAGATGGCGTCGGGGCTTTGGGCGGCTTCAAATTCGTCCCAAAGGGCGCGGTAATGCGCGCCCTGATCATCCGGCAGCAGACCGAACAGACGATCCGCGGCGGTGGCTTCTTCGGCCGCCACGCTGGCCTCATCCACCGCCAGGTGGATCGGGTGGTCGCCTGCGTCAATTTCCACGAATTCATGGAGCAACAGCATCAGAACCACGCGATTGAAATCCACAGGGGTTTGCGCAAACTCCGCCAGTGTCAGGGCAAACAGACAGATGTGCCAGCTGTGTTCGGCGCTGTTTTCCGCACGCGATCCATCGGACAGCGTGGTGGCGCGGGTGATGGATTTCAACTTGTCGGCTTCCATCAGGAACGCGAACTGGCTGTCCAGCCGCGCGCCCGGCGTGGTCATCGCGTGGTTTCCGTCAACCGGCGGCGCACATATGCGTCGACAGTGTTGATCATCGTTTCCATGTGAGGATCTTCGAAAAAGTGGCCGGAGCCTTCGATCTGCTCATGGGTGATCGTGATGCCCTTCTGTTCATGCAGTTTTTCGACCAGCGCCTCGGTGTCTTTGGGCGGGGCGACGCGGTCAGCCGTGCCATTGATGATCAGGCCGGAGGCCGGGCAGGGGGCAAGGAACGAAAAGTCATACATGTTGGCCGGCGGAGAGGCTGAAATGAACCCGCTGATCTCGGGACGGCGCATCAGCAGTTGCATGCCGATCCAGGCGCCAAAGGAAAACCCCGCAACCCAGCAATGTTTCGCGTTCTGGTTCATCGACTGCAGGTAGTCGAGCGCCGAGGCCGCGTCTGACAGTTCGCCGACGCCCTGATCGTATTCGCCCTGGCTGCGCCCGACGCCGCGGAAATTGAACCGCAGCACCGTGAAGCCCATGTTGTAGAAGGCATAATGCAGGTTGTAGACGACACGATTGTTCATCGTGCCGCCGAATTGCGGGTGTGGGTGCAGGATGATCGCGATCGGCGCATCCTTTTCCTTTTGCGGATGGTAGCGGCCTTCGAGGCGGCCTTCGGGGCCGGGAAAGATCACTTCGGGCATGTTTGTTCCTGCGTTTCCTGTCCGAAGGGCCTCGTGAATTCTTGACGAATTCACTCGGACACCTTAGAACCGTTCTAAATTCACTGCGGAGCGGCGCAATTGGTCAGAAGGTGAGGTAATGGCACCGATGGCCGGCGTCAATGTTTTTGAGGGTTTGGGGCATGAAACTCAGCACGAAAGGGCGTTACGCGATGGTCGCGCTGGCCGATCTGGCGACCCAGCCCGAGGCTGCGCTGTCGTCGCTTGGCGATATTTCCGAGCGCCAGGACATTTCGTTGCCCTATCTCGAGCAACTGTTCGTCAAGCTGCGCCGCGCCGGGTTAGTGGCGTCGGTGCGCGGGCCCGGCGGCGGATACAAGCTGGCGCGACCGGCGTCCGAGATCCGGGTGTCGTCGATTCTCGAAGCGGTCGATGAAACCGTGTCGGCGCTGCATACCGGGGCCGGTGCTTCGGGCGGGGCGTCCGGCACACGGGCGCAGTCGATGAGCAACCGGTTGTGGGAGTGCCTGTCGGCGCATGTCTACGTGTTCTTGCACCAGACGCGGCTTTCGGACGTGGTCGAGAACGACCTGTGCCCCTGTCCGGCGTTGCCGACCCTGTTTTCGGTGGTGGATGACGAATGATCAGGTGTTGCCGAATTGAGGCGCCTGCGGCGCCACGCCTTTTGTCTCGCGCCCGGAGGGCGCTCGGGCGGCCTCCGGCGGGGATATTTCCGAAAAGAAGAAGGGCGGGTGTGTCGTGACGGCGCGGGTTTATCTGGACTGGAACGCGTCAGCCCCGCTGCGACCGGAGGCGCGCGAGGCGGTGGCGGCGGCGCTGGAGGTGACCGGCAATCCGTCATCGGTGCATGCCGAGGGCCGCGCCGCGCGTGCGATTGTCGAGCGTGCCCGGCGCCAGGTGGCCGAGGCGATCGGGGCGCAGGATGCGGATGTGGTCTTCACCTCGGGCGCGACCGAAGCGGCGGCGCTGGCGCTGGCCGGGCGCGATCTGTCGAGCGCGGATATCGAGCATGACGCGGTGATGGGCTGGACGCGGGGCGATCTGGCCGTGGATGGCGACGGCCGTGTCGCGATCACCGAGCCGGCCGCCAGCACGGTGCAGCTTGCCAATGCGGAAACCGGGATCGTGCAGGACTTGCCCGAGGGGCTGGCCGTCAGCGACGCGACCCAGGCCTTTGGCAAGATGCCCGTGGCGTTTGACTGGTCGGGCTGCGACATGATGCTGGTGTCGGCGCACAAGCTGGGCGGGCCGCGTGGGGTCGGGGCGCTGGTTGTGCGTCATGGTCTGGAGATCGAGGCGCGCAACCGCGGTGGCGGGCAGGAGATGGGCCGGCGCTCGGGCACCGAAAACGTCGCCGGTATCGCCGGGTTCGGCGCCGCGGCCGAAGCGGCGGCGCGCGATCTGGCGAACGGCGTCTGGGACGAGGTGGCCGAGCTGCGCGACCTGCTGGAAGCGGCGGTGCTGGATGCAGCCCCCGACACGGTGATCATTGGCCGCAGTGCAAACCGGCTGCCGAACACCACATATATGGCAACGCCCGGCTGGAAGGGCGAAACGCAGGTGATGGCGATGGACCTTGCGGGGTTTGCGGTGTCGGCCGGCTCGGCCTGTTCCAGCGGCAAGGTGCGGGCCAGCCGCGTGCTGCGGGCGATGGGATTTGACGAGGCCACGAGCATGGGCGCGATCCGTGCGTCGCTCGGCCCCGGTGTGACGAAGGACGATGTGTTGCGATTTGCCGAAACCTGGGGGCGTGCGCGTGCCCGGTTCGGCGAAAAGGCAGCCTGACAGAGAAGCGCGAACAGGAAGGCGAATACGATGGATGATACGGTGAAAGTCAAGGAAGGCGTCGATCAGGAGACGGTCGAGGCGGTGCGCTCGATTTCGGGCAAGTACAAGTATGGCTGGGAAACCGACATCGAGATGGACTACGCCCCCAAGGGGCTGAACGAGGACATCGTCCGGCTGATCTCGAAGAAGAACGAAGAGCCCGAGTGGATGACCGAGTGGCGTCTGCAGGCCTTCCGTCGCTGGCAGCAGATGGAAGAGCCGAAATGGGCGATGGTGAACTACCCGGAAATCGACTTTCAGGACCTTTACTATTACGCCCGCCCGAAAAGCATGGAGGTGAAGCCCAAGTCGCTGGACGAGGTGGACCCGAAACTGCTGGCGACCTATGAAAAGCTGGGCATTCCGCTGCGTGAACAGATGAT
>JALSJL010000159.1 GCA_026989405.1 Marinosulfonomonas sp.
GCGGAAACCGCGATCTTTGACGATACGCGGCCCGACCCGTTTTTCAATGTCAACAACGCGACAGATCTGGAACTGGCACGCCAGATATTCAGACAGAAAAGAAATGAGCGCACATGAAGGTTTTCGGTGTTATCGGGTGGAAGAACGCGGGCAAGACCGGGCTTATGGAAAGGCTGGTCGAGGAAATCAACCGGCGTGGGTTCAGCGTCTCGACGCTCAAACACGCTCATCACAGCTTTGACGTGGACCAACCCGGAAAAGACAGCTTTCGGCACCGGGCGGCCGGTGCCCGGGAAGTCCTGTTGTCTTCACGCCTCAGATGGGCGCTGATGCACGAGAATTCCGGGTCACAAGAGCCGCCGCTGCCCCAGCTGCTGGCAAAAATCGAGCCCGTCGACCTGGTTCTGGTGGAAGGTTTCAAGCGCGACTCCCATGAAAAGATCGAGGCCTTCCGCGCCGAAACCGGCAACCCGCTTATTGCCCCGGATGATCCCACAGTCTGTGCGGTGGCCAGCGATGTCACGCTGGACGGCCTTGCGATCCCGCAGTTTGATTTGGACGATACAGCCGCCATTGCAGACTTTATCCTGACCCGATGCGGGTTGGCTTCAGGCAAGACCAAAACGTCTGATCAGAATGTGCCCGAGTTGCGCAACGACTGTTTTGCGTTGCCTGCCGGCGTCGACTGGATCCCTGTTGACGACGCCCTTTCGATGCTGCGGTCTCGACTGAGCCCGGTGACCGGCCCGGTGGAAGTTTCGACCTCGGAGGCGCTTGGCAGGATACTGGCCGCCGACATGCGGGCTGAGCGCGCCAACCCGCCGGGGGCAAATTCGGCCGTCGACGGTTACGGCCTTGCGCATGCGGCCCTGGGCGATGGCCGCCAGACACTGGGGCTTGTGGAAGGCCGGGCCGCCGCAGGAGCGCCCTACCAGGGGGATGTGCCTTTCGGGAAAGCTGTCCGCATCCTTACCGGTGCATTGTTGCCGGCCGGGGTCGATACCGTCGTGATGCAGGAAGACGTGACGGTCCAGCAGAACCAAATTCTTCTTGAAGGGCGTGTGCGTGCCGGGGCAAACGCGCGCAAAGCTGGCGAAGATGTCACGGCTGGCGATCTGGTTCTTGCAAAAGGCACACGGCTGGGTCCACAGCAGTTGGCACTGCTGACCGCTGTCGGTTGCGCACGCGCGGCCGTTCATGAGCGCCTCAGGGTCGGGATATTATCGACAGGCGATGAGATCGTCGAGCCGGGCGATGCCATAAAGACCAGCCAGACATATGATGCCAACCGGCCCATGCTGCTGGGGTTGGCGAAAGCCTGGGGCCACGAGGCGGTGGATCTGGGCCGGGTGCCCGACAAGCGTGCGGCATTGCGCTCAAGGCTTGACGACGCGGCGCGCGATGTTGATGTCATCATCGCATCGGGCGGCGCATCTGCCGGCGATGAAGACCATGTATCGGCGCTGTTGCAGGAAGCCGGGGCGCTTTCGCTCTGGCGTGTGGCAATCAAACCGGGGCGGCCGATTTCCCTGGGGGCCTGGGAAAATGTTCCGTTCTTCGGATTGCCCGGAAATCCGGTGGCAGCGTTTGTCTGTGCGCTGATATTTGCGCGCCCCGCGCTGAACGTGCTGGCCGGTGCCAACTGGCAAGAACCGCAAGGGTTTCTGGTGCCCGCCGCTTTTGAGAAACGAAAACGGCCGGGCCGGCGCGAGTATCTTCGCGCCCGCTTGAATGACAAGGGGCAAGCAGAAGTGTTTCCGTCAGAAGGCTCGGGGCGCATCAGTGGTCTGAGTTGGGCCACGGGTCTTGTGGAACTGGCTGATGAAGGGCGCGATATCCGGGTTGGGGACCCGGTGCGTTTTCTGCCCTATGGCAGTTTCGGACTGTGACCGGCGGCAAGAGACCCCGCAGCCCCCTTGCCGTCGTGGCCCTTCAGTCAAAGGTGCCCGTCGCCCGCCCCAGCAGCATGAAAGCCCGGGCGGTGCGCGTGTCGGTCAATTCGGAAATTTCCTGGTCCGAAGCCGTTTTTTCAAATTCCGCGAAAGTGTGGTCAAACTTCCGCAGGAAATGATGCACGCTGTCGCGGAAAATCGTGTCCTGACGCATGCGCCCGGCCGCCAAGGCAAGGCTCGACCGGTCTCTGATGCCGCCAAGCGCGGCCATTTCGCGGCCCCGCTCGCCCTTGGCAAACCGGCGCCACAGGTCGGGGCGTGCCCGGTCCGGGATCAGATCATCCATGTAGATGCCATCTTGCGACAAGAGCGTCAGCACGTCTTGTGCGGCCTGCACCAGTTGCGACGCATTTCGGTCCTGCAGCGCCCGGCGCAGGGCACGAAACCCTTCCTTGTCATCGGTGGATTCGGGGAAATGCAGCGCGCGGATGAAATCGGCCACCGAAAGCGGCGGGTTCAGGGCCTCGGCCGGTGTGCCCAGTTCAAGCGAGGGTTGTTCGGCCACTGTCGTTGGCAGTGCATTGTTCAGAGCGGCCTTTTGCTCGGCAACGGCCTGGGCCACGCCAGGGCGGACCGAAGTAAAGGTGGCCAGGGTTTCATCGGTCTTGCGTTGTGCTGCCGCGATTTCATCGATCTTGCGTTCGACGTCGGGTTTTATCCCGATGATGCTTGATTGTTGTTGCTGGATATATGTATGGCGCATGGCATTGATGGCTGACTGCAAGCGCTCGCTTTCTTCTTTCATGACGCGCCCGGTCCGGATGGCGACTGCGGCAACCCAGATAAGCGCAACCGGCATGAAAATCGCGAGCATGGTCAAGACAAGCCGTGTGGAATCCACGCTTGCCGTCGGCCCGCTCTCACCGCCGGAGGTGAATACGAAAAACACCGTCGTGCCGAGCAGCCAGACAAGCGACAACACCACCGCGACAATTTCGATCGAAGAAATCGGGGGTCTCTCTCCGCGCGCAAAAAAGACACCAAGATTCAGCGGTTTCGGTTTTTCCTGATCGTCCATTCTATTGGGCGCCCCCACCCCCTTGTTTCGCCGCTTCAGGCGAAAATGATCTCAATGATCTCGTATGAACGTTCGCCGCCCGGTGTGCGCACTTCAACGCTGTCGCCAACATCCTTGCCAATCAGCGCCCGCGCAAGCGGAGATTTGATATTCAGTTTGAGCGCTTCGATATCTGCCTCTGGCTCTCCGACAATCTGAAAGGTCTTTTCTTCTTCGGTGTCTTCATCAAGCACCGTAACGGTTGCGCCGAACTTGACGGCGCCGGACAGATCTGCCGGGTTGATGACTTCGGCCAGCGAAACGGTGCGCTCAAGTTCCTTGATCCGTCCCTCGATGAAGGAATGCTTCTCGCGCGCCGAATGATACTCGGCGTTTTCCGAAAGATCACCATGCTCTCGCGCTTCGGCCACCGCCTTGATAATTGCCGGGCGTTCCACGGATTTCAGGTGCTTGAGCTCTGCATTCAGAGCCTCAAAGCCGCCGCGGGTCATCGGTATC
>JALSJL010000160.1 GCA_026989405.1 Marinosulfonomonas sp.
ACAGCGCTCTTGCGCCGTCGGCATTCACGTCGGCCACCATGACCCGCGCGCCCTCGGAGACAAATTTGCGCGCGATGCCCGCGCCAAACCCCGACGCGCCGCCGGTCACGATTGCAGTTTTCCCCTGAAGCCTCATGCCTGCCTTTCCTTCCGTGTCTTGCGGCCCTACTGTTTGCGACGGCGGGCGATTTCGCGATACAGCGCTTCGGCGCTGACGTTGATATCATGGGCAAGCCGGGCCACCTGGCCCTTTTGCGGCAACTGCCCGTCATGCCATGCCAACCAGGCATCCAACCGGTCCGAAACCCGGCGCAGTGACAGGATTTCACCACGCATCCGCGCGCTGCGCAAGTTTGCTGCCAGGTGCTGGGCGTAGCCTGCGGCGGCAGCCCGGTCGTTTTCGATCATCCGGCGCACCTGCGCTATCGGCCACACCATCAATTCGCTTGTGGTCACGGCTTCCGCGGCACAGTGATAGGCGCGCGAACTGACCGAAGCCTCGGCCAGAACGTCACCGGCCCCGGCTCGTTGCAAGATGAAGGCCGCTCCGTCCGGCTGTCGACGCAAAAGATGCACTTCGCCACCGAGAACCCGATAAAACCACCGCACGCGATCGCCGCGCTGAAACAGCAAGGCCCCCTTCCCAAGCGTAATCCGTCTTGAAGGAATATCGGCAAGTCCATGAAAAAAGGCATTCGACATGATCATTATCATGTGCCCGACATCACATCCGCTGGCAAGAGAGAGACGACCGCAACCCACGAGGCGAAACCGATGTTCAAAACCCTTTTGCTGACAACAATTCTTCTCCTGCCCGGTCTTGCCTGGGCTCAGACCGCGCCGTCCGGCACCATGAAAATACAGGGCGGGCAGATGGATCACACCATGCACGCAAATCAGATGGGCACGGCAACAGGTGCCGCCGCGGCCAACGGCTTGCCCCTGTCCGAGCCGGGCCAGTCGGCGTTTGCGGCCATCGCCGAGGTGGTGGCCGCCCTTGAGGCCGACCCCGACACCGACTGGGAAAGCGTCAACATCGACGCCCTGCGCGACCACCTGCGCGACATGAGCCTTGTGACCATCAATTCCACGACCGTCAACGATCCGATCGAAGGTGGCATGCGCTTTGTGGTGACCGGAGACAGTTCGGTTGCCCCGTCGATCCGGCGCATGGTGATGGCGCATGCCGCCATCATGGACGGAACGGACGGCTGGGCCTATGGCGCGCGCGAAACCGAAGACGGCGCGATACTGGAAGTGACGCCGCCGGAGGCAGAATTGCCGCGGCTCAGGGCACTGGGGTTTTATGGCCTGCTGGCGTCGGGCATGCATCATCAACCCCATCACTGGATGATGGCCACGGGCGCCAACCCGCACCAATAGGGGCCGGCTCGCCGGGCGGTGCGCTGACCTTCAGCCATGACGCGCCGCCACAGTCTTCAGCCGGGTGAAGCCGTAAAGAGCCTCAAACCCCTTCTCTCGCCCATGGCCCGACTTTCCGACCCCTCCAAAAGGCAGCTCGACCCCGCCGCCGGCGCCGTAGTTGTTCACGAACACCTGCCCCGCCCGCAATTTCCTGGCCAGCCGCATCTGCCGCGCCCCATCACCTGTCCAGACCGATGCAACCAGCCCATAGTCGGTGCCATTGGCAATGGCCACCGCCTCGGCCTCGTCGTCGAACGGCATGACGACCTGAACCGGGCCAAAAATTTCATCGCGCGCCAATGCGTGCCCGGCCCCGACGCTCGAAAACAACACGGGCGCCACATAGTGCCCGCCCGCCGGCGCGTCGTCGACGATCCGGGCTTCGGCCGCGCGCACGAGATCATGCCCTTGTGCCAGAAAACCCTCGACGATCTGCTTCTGGCGCGCCGAAATCAACGGTCCGACTTCAAGGTCAGCCATCGCCGGCCCGACACGCAACGCGCGATAGCGGGCGGCCATCCGCCCCAGCACCTCGTCATGTATCCCACGTTGCACCAGAATGCGCGAAGACGCCGAACAGGTTTGCCCGGCGTTCTGGATGCCCGCGTTCACCAGGAACGGCAGGGCTGCGTCGATGTCAGCGTCGTCAAACACGACCTGAGGTGATTTTCCGCCAAGCTCAAGTGTCACGGGCACCACGTTCCGGGCCGCAGCCGACTGGATGAGACTGCCCACACCGACCGAGCCGGTGAAGGAAACATGGTCGACCCCGGGGTGCGCCGACAGGGCCGCGCCGGCCTCTTCCCCGAGCCCCGGAACGACATTCAGCGCACCGGCCGGAAACCCCGCCTGGCGCGCGAGATCGGCAAAGGCAAGCGCGGTCAGGCAGGCTTCTTCCGCAGGTTTCAGAACGCAGGCGTTCCCGGCCGCAAGGGCTGCCCCGACCGAACGCCCGATGATCTGCATCGGATAATTCCATGGCACGATATGGGCGGTGACCCCGTGCGGCTCTCGCAGGGTGTAGACCGTATAGCCCTCAAGGTAGGGAATGGTCTCGCCCATCAGCTTGTCAGCGGCGCCGCCGTAAAATTCCATGTAACGCCCCAACGCCTGCGCATCGGCGCGTGCCTGGGACAGGGGCTTGCCAACGTCTGCCGCCTCGAGCCGGGCCAGCGTTTCGGATTTCTCCAGCACCAGCGCGCCCAGACGCGCCAGAAGCCGGCCGCGTTCGGCTGCCGTGGTCCGGCCCCAGGCGCCGTCCATGGCGTCGCGGGCCGCGTTTACCGCAGCGTCAATGTCATCGGCCTTGCCCCGCGCAATCTGTGCGATGGCCTCTCCGGTCGAGGGGTTTTCCAGCGCCAGCGTGTCACCCGACAACGGGTCACGCCAGCGCCCCGCAATGAAACATTGGGAAGTCTTGAACCAGATATCATCGGAAAGGGTCATTTGATTGGCCTGTTCTGCTGTTGGGATGGGTCATTTCCAGGGTCACTCCGCCGCGATCTTCGGCAGTCGTGGCGCCGCCTCGATCAACGTCCTTGTGTATTCGTGACGTGGGTTGGCAAAAACGTCCTCGGTCAGGCCCTTTTCGACAATACGGCCCGCCCGCATCACCAGAACACGGTCGCATATTGCGCGCACGACGCTCAGGTCGTGGCTGATGAAAAGGTAGGCCAGCCCGTATTCCGACTGCAGGCCCGCCAGCAGATCCAGAACCTGCGCCCGGATCGACACATCCAATGCCGAGACGGCTTCGTCGAGGATGATGATTTTCGGGCGCAGGATCAGGGCGCGGGCGATTGCGATGCGCTGGCGCTGACCGCCGGAAAACTCATGGATGTAGCGATCCATGGCCTCGGGCTCGATGCCGACATCTGACAGCGCAAGCTCCACGCGCTTGCGCCAGTCGGCCGGGCGCGCGCCCAGCAGGTGAAACGGTTCCGCCACCAGCCGCGCGACCTTCCAGCGCGGGTTGAAACTGCCGTAGGGGTCTTGAAACACAACCTGAATGCCGGATTTCAGACGGTTGGGAAAATCCGGGC
>JALSJL010000161.1 GCA_026989405.1 Marinosulfonomonas sp.
AAGCCACGGCGCGCGCATTCCCTTCGCCGGTCAAGGCCGTTACGGCGCGTTCCAGCCGCCCGGGGCCGGAGTCTTTCAGCCATGGCGAAATTGACTGCCAGAACCAGGGATAGTCGCCGATGGCTGTTTCTGCCGGCCGGTCCGGCGCAACCTCATCTGTCGGTGCGGGCGTCGGTTTCGCCGGGGGGGCCAGGCGGCGGGCCTGCTCTTCGGGGTCGATCTGAACGTCGATCTTTCCGAATTGCCCGGGTGGCGGCGCCGCAACGCGTTTGAATGTGAAATCCGAAGACGGCGCGACATCCTGAGCCCAGGAAGGCAGGACACTGCACGTCGCAATTCCCAATAGTGCCGCTGCAATTGCCCGTTTCATGCGGTCCGGTTCTGCCTCTGCCGTCTATTTTCGCAACTATTCGCAAAAAAGCGGGTGCAAAGCCAGCGATCTGTATCTGATTTAGTGAAAATCAATCGCAACCGTTGCAACTGTCCCCGCCAAATGACCAATGCAGACACTCTATTTAACTTTTTTATCTTGTTTTTTCAAATGGTTAGCATGTTAATGTTATGATTTGCGACCCGCCTACAAAATTGTACGACTCACGCCCAACTCTTGCCCCAATCAGACGGCTTTATAAGCGCATACCAAGTCGGCGACTGAGGTTACGAAGCTTCAGGATGACCCGCCACGGTTCTGTGAGAGACTGCAACAAACGTTCTGGAGGGACTTATGAAACTGTTCAAACTTGCACAAAACTTCAAGCGCGACGAAGACGGCGCTGTAACTGTTGACTGGGTGGTTCTGACCGCCGCTATCGTGGGCCTCGGCATCGCCGTTCTGAGCTCGGTCGGTGGCGCAACCAGCGACCTGGCCGACACGATCAGCTCGAACCTGGCTGCACAGACCATCGCGACTTACTAAGCCGGTCACATACGACCAGAAATGGCCGCGCCTTCACTGGCGCGGTCATTTCTCATTTCGGGCCGTCTGCCCGATTGGCGCGGTTTCAGAATATATGTGTTTTCAACTGCTTTGCCACCATACGGCCTTTTTCTTGCCGCAACTCCCGCGTAGGCAGAATACAAGAAATACCCGCGGTGGACCCCGGGCGGGATGAGATTTGGAGGAAAACATGCGCGTTTTGATCAATCGGTTTCTTAACGACGAGAACGGAGCCGTAACCGTAGACTGGGTTGTCCTGACAGCCGCAATCGTCGGCCTTGGGGTCGCTGTCATTGGCTCAATTGCCAATGGCGCTCTGGATCAGGCAAACGGATTGGGTGCTTATGTGGAAGCACAAACCATCGGCAGCTACTAGCCGGCACCCAAAGCAGACCATCGGCGAGGGCCCTGGACAGACCAGCCCTCGCCGATTGGCGTTTCCGGATTGCAAAGAATCCATCTGCAGAACATCCTTTGTCCCATGTTCTGCCGCATTTATTAGATACCAACCATTCTGAGAGATCATGTTGTTTCCGTAGTTGGCACCAATGGGGGGCTGAACGGCCGGCAACGAAGAGGGAAGAAAATGCGAGTTGTATTTGGACTTGTCTTGCTGATCGGCATGGGGCTGGCTGGTTTTGCCGTCTACATGGCCAAGGACTACATCAATGAATACCAGGCCGCGCTTGCGCGCGAACGCGAAGCCAATTCGCGCATGGTTCAAACCGTTGAGGTTTTCGTTTCAGCCCGCCCGCTGCGCTACGGTGAGAAACTGAAGGAAGACGATGTTCGCATCGTTCGCTGGCCGGTCGACGCAATTCCGGAAGGCGTTTTCAACACCATGGAAGCGTTGTTTCCCAAAGGGCCGGACGTTCCGCGCACCGTTATCCGCGCCATGGAAAAGGACGAAGCCGTTCTTGCAATCAAGGTCACGGCGCCCGGCGACGATGCCGGCGTTTCTTCGCGCCTGGCCAAGGGCATGCGGGCTTTTGCCATCAAGGTTGACGTTTCGTCCGGCGTGTCGGGCTTTTTGCGCCCCGGCGACCGGGTTGATATCTATTGGACCGGTCGCAGATTTTCGAGCGAAGATGATCGTCGCGGCGGCGAGGTGACCAAACTGATCGAAAATGGCGTCAAACTCCTGGCCATCGACCAGACCGCCGATGAAGACCGCAACACGGCAACCATCGCCAGGACCGTGACGGTCGAGGCAACGCCGCTGCAGGTGGCGGCACTTGCGCAGGCTCAGGCCACCGGTCGCCTGTCGCTGGCCTTGCTGGGTGCCGAAGACTTCGAGTCGCCCGATACGGTTGAATATGACGGGCGGGATCTGCTTGGCATCGAAGAGCGCCAGGTTGTCGAGGTCGAACGCGACCGCGTCTGCACAATCAAGACGCGCCGCGGTGCAGAGATCATCGAAACACCGATCGCCTGCGCCGAAACTCAGTAGCCACAACGGTTTTACAGCTTGGGCAGGCCAGTCGCTGGCCTGCCCAATACCTTGAAGACACGCCCGCAAAGCCGGCAGTGTTGCGACTTATCCACATAAGTCTTGCCTCTCAATCAATTGATTCTTGCAATGAAATCCGGTTTCACGCATGGTGCCTGTCAAATGGGCGCTTGAAATGACCCATAACGAGGCGTGATCGGAGAGGCAGGTCACATGAAAATCGACAGATTCATCAAAGCCGCATTGGTTGGCTTTACCCTGAGTGCAACCACGGCCCCCATGGCTTCGGCGGAAACGCTGAAAGTCATGCAAGGTTCGGTTTCAAGCGCATTGAGTGTCGCGATGAACCGGGCGGTCGTTGTAGAAGCGGAAGCCCCGTTCGCGGAAGTGTCCATTGCCAACCCGGCAATCGCGGATATTTCCACGCTTTCGGACCGCACGCTCTACATCCTTGGGAAAACCCCGGGGCGCACAACCCTGACATTGCTGGGCCCGGACGCGCGTTTGATTACAAACGTGGAAATTCATGTGACGCCCGATGTCGCAGAGTTCAAGGAGCGGCTTCGCCAGATCCTTCCCAATGAACAGATCGAAGTCCGCACCGCCAACGATGGCATTGTGCTTTCGGGCGTCGTGTCCAGCATCACCAAGCTGGATCGCGCGCTCGATCTTGCGAACCGGTATGCACCCGAGCGGGTTTCGAACCTCATGATGGTTGGCGGAACCCAGCAGGTCATGCTGAAGGTCCGATTTGCGGAAATGCAGCGATCGGTCCGCAAGAACCTTTCGACCAGCCTGGCATTCAACACGACCAACCTGACCGGCGGCAACGGAACGTTTTCGGATGGAAACAACCTGAATGCGCTGTTTGACGGCAATCCGGCCACGACACCCACAAGCAGTGTTGAAGCCAGCGGCCGTTACACATTCGGGGTCGCTGCGGGCGGGCTGCAACTGGCTGTTGCAATTGAAGCCCTTGAAAGCAAAGGGCTTGTCCGCACTCTGGCCGAACCGAACCTGACGGCCCTTTCGGGCCAGGCGGCCAAGTTTCTCGCCGGCGGCGAATACCCGGTTCCGA
>JALSJL010000162.1 GCA_026989405.1 Marinosulfonomonas sp.
TCCAACTCGGATCAATTCGGACGGTCGGACGACATTGGGTTGTTGAATATTTTTATGGTGCATTTTCAACGCGTTATGGTGCCCCCACACGGACTTGAACCGCGGACCTACTGATTACAAATCAGTTGCTCTACCAGCTGAGCTATAGGGGCACTGCGGACGCATTTACGATGTTGATCAACGCTGTGCAAGAGTCCGAATTGCCAACCAGAACGGAAAATGCGGTTTTGCGAGCCAGGACGCCTTCGTCACTGCATTTCCCGACGCCGCAGCAGCAAGACCGCAACCAACCCGACGGCAATCACCATCAGCGCCGCCGGAGCCGCCTGGGTGATCTGTTCCAGCGAGGCTTTCTCATAGACACGCGTGGACAAGGTGTTGAAGTTGAACGGCCGCAACAGAAGCGTGGCCGGAAGCTCTTTTACGCTGTCGACAAATACCAGCAAGAGAGCAGTTCCCAGCGAGCCACGGATCAGCGGCAGGTAGACGCGGCGCAAGGTTCCGCCGGGCCCCTCACCCAAGGACCGCGCCGCGAAGGCAAGTGACGGGGTCACGCGCCCGAAAGCTGCGTCAATTGCCCCCTGTGCAATCGCAAAGAACCGCACGAAATACGCAAACACGATCGCAAAGGCCGTGCCGGTCAGAACCAGCCCGATGTCACGGCCGGTCGTGGCCTCGAAGGCGTCGGCAACCATGTGATCCAGACCGGATAGCGGGAAAAGTATGCCCACGCCCAGCACGGCCCCCGGCGCGGCATAGCCGATTGTTGTCACCGGCAAGAGCATTGCAGGCAGCCTGCGCCCGGTCATGCGCACCCCATACACCATGAACAACGCCGCAAGCACCGTAAGGACTGCCGCTGATCCGCCGACGAGCACTGTATTGAGCAAGGCACGCAAAAGCCCCGGATCTGTCCATAACCCGGAGTTGCCCAGCGCATGCGACGCAAACACGCCAACCGGCAACACGAAGCCCACGGCAAAGGGCACCGCGCACAGCAGTGCCGCAAGCCACGCGCGCCACCCTGTCAGCGGTATGGGCTGCACCGGCCGGTGCTGGCGCGACAGGTGATAGAAACGCACCTGCCCTCGGCTTTTCTTTTCCAGCCCCACGAGCACAAGAACGACAACCAGCACGACGCTTGCGAGCTGGGCCGCCCCGCCCCGGTTGCCGCCCTCAAGCCATGTGCTGAAAATCCCGGTCGTCAGGGTCTGCACCGAAAAATACGACACCGTGCCGAAATCGCTGACCGTCTCCATCATCACGATGGCCGTCGCCGCAGCGATGGCCGGGCGCGCCATCGGCAGGCCAACGCGAAAAAACCGTTTGACCGGGCCCGCGCCCAGGGCGCGTGCAACTTCGTAGGTTGCCCCGGACTGCTCACGCAGGGCCGTGCGGACCAGCAGGAAAACATAGGGGTAAAGCGCGCCGGACAGAACGATCACCGCAGCCCCCATCGAGCGGATTTCGGGGAACCGGTAGTCGCGCGACGTCTGCCAGCCGAACAGCTCACGCAATGTCGTCTGGACCGGCCCGGCATACTCCAGGAAATCGACCAGCGCATAGGCCCCGACATAGGCCGGAATGGACAGCGGCAGCAGCAGGGCCCAGCCAAGAATACGGGATCCGGGAAAGCGATACATCGTCACCATCCAGGCCGTCGTCGTGCCGACAGCCGCCGCAAGTGCCCCGACGGCCACGACAAGCAGAACGGTGTTTTTTGCATAGCGGGGCAATGTTGTCGCAAGCAGATGTGGCCAGATGTTTTCGGACGGCGAAAGCGCCATCCAGAAGACCGCCACGATCGGGGCCACAACCAGCGCCGCGATGAAGACAGCCCCGAGCGACCATCTGTCGACCACAAAGCGCGCAGGGCGCCGCACGGCAATCTGAGTGTTTTTCTCGGTCATTCTGGCAGCCTTATCCAAAACCGGTTTAACTGTCCAGAAACCTGCTTATACTCGCCACACCAACGGGGTCGGGCAAACGGGAAGAAATGCAGGTTGCTATACATCTGGGTGCGCACTGCACCGACGAAGAACGTCTTTTGAAAACACTCTTGCAAAACAAGGGTGTTCTTTCCGAAAGGGGTGTCAGTGTGCCCGGCCCGGGGCGTTATCGGATGACGGTCATTCGGGCGGCGCAAAAACTGCGCGGCCAGGAAGCCAGCGATGAGTCCCGCGACATGCTGGTCGATGCCATCGTAGACGACGACAGCGCCAGGCGCATCGTGTTGACCCACGAGGACTTCATCTGCGTGCCCGGCCGGATTTTCGAGAATGGCATGCTGTATGACAAGGCCGGCTACAAGCCGATGTGGTTGCGCAACATCTTTCCCGGCTTCAAGGTCGAGTTCTTTCTGGCCATCCGCAACCCCGCCACCTTCATCCCGGCGGCCTTTCGGCACAAACAACAGAACAACGGCGATTTTCTGAGTTTTCTGGAAGATGTGAACATCGAACAGATCCGCTGGTCCGACGTCATCCTCGCCATTCAGGAAAGCAACCCGGATTGCCCGCTGACGGTCTGGTGCAACGAGGACACGCCGTTGATCTGGCCCGAAGTCATCCGGGAAATCACCGGTGCCGACACCGATACCAAGCTGATGGGCGGCTTCAACATCATCGCCCCCATCATGCGCCCCGAGGGCATGCGCCGGATGCGCGAATACCTGGCAAGCCACCCGCCCAAGAACGAAACGCAGCGGCGCAACGTGCTGTCGGCGTTTCTGGACAAATACGCAATTGAGGACGCCGTCGAAGAAGACCTTGATGTGCCGGGCTGGACAAACGAGCTGGTTGCCAGGATGACCAACGACTACGAGGAAGACCTGAAAGAGATAGCCGAACTGCCGGGCGTGAAATTCATTTCACCCTGACGGGGCCGGCCCCGGCGTCACATGCCGGCGTCACATGCCCAGGGCTTGCTTGTACATCTCGAGCACGGCTTCTTCTTCGGCCAGATCATTGGTGTCGCGTTTGCGCATCGATATCAGCTTGCGCATGATGCGCGTGTCATAGCCCCGCCCCTTGGCTTCGGCCATCACTTCCTTCTGCTGGTCGGCAATGTCCTTCTTTTCGGCTTCAAGCCTTTCGAAACGCTCGATGAACTGGCGCAACTCATCTGCGCTGACCCGATAGGATTCGTTGCTGCTGTCGGTCATGATAGGTGCCCCTTCTGATCGTTCTGAACCGCGTTCCTAGCTGGCAGGGCCGTGCGAAGCAAGCCAAAGGTGCTTGCCCGTGCCCGCCTCTTGCGATAACCGCAAGGCCAGCCGCAACCGGACCGGAGTAGTGCCGTGGAATGGATGATCTGGCCTGGGGCGTTTGTTGCCCTGCTTGGCCTTGTGGGACTGGTCTACTGCATCGTCAGTGCCGCCCGTGCACGAGCTCAGGGCCTGTCGCCCGAACAAATGCAGGTCCGGTTGCAAAAACTGGTGGCGCTGAACATGGCCGC
>JALSJL010000163.1 GCA_026989405.1 Marinosulfonomonas sp.
CGACTTCGATATCGGTGCGCCCGCTTTCGATGATCGCCCGCAGGATGTTGCGCCCGATGCGCCCAAAGCCGTTGATTGCTACTTTGACTGTCATGTCGTTCCCTTTCAAATGTCGCGTTTGGTGATTTGTGCGCCACCATCATGATTGTCTGGGGCGGGTCAACGCCAGAATTTGATCGTATCGATCAGCCCCAGCAGTTTCCGGCCGAGGAAAATGGTGGTCTGCCAGTCATGACGCAAAGCGTCGACCAGGAGCAAGATCGCGATCAGCAGACCGAGCGATATGGCGATGCGGTTGGTGATGACAGACCTCGCGTGTGTCGTCAGAGGCCGAGCAATGCCTGGACATTGGCAGCCGCTGCTTCGGCGGTGATCCCGAATTCCTGGTAAAGTCTGGGGGCCGGGGCCGAAGCGCCAAAGCCTGTCATGCCGACAAAGGCCGCCTTGCCGTTCTTGCCGCGTTCGCCAAGAAGCCAGCGGTCCCAGCCGCCATCGCGCACGGCCGCCTCTATGCCGACACGCACAGGCCCGCCGGGCAGGACGCGTCTGCGATAGCTTTCGTCCTGGGCCGCGAAAAGCTCCATGCAGGGCATGGAAACGACACGCGTGCCAATACCGCGCGATTGCAGGATGTCGCGCGCCTGCATGGCGATTTCGACCTCGGAGCCGGTGGCGATCAGGATCGCCTGGCGTTTGCCCTCGGCGTCGGCCAGCACATAGGCGCCCTGTGCCGACAGGTTCTTGTTCTTGTGTTCGGTCCGCAATGTCGGCAGGCCCTGGCGCGACAGCGCCAGCACTGATGGCGTGGTTTGCGAATCCAGCGCCAGCTCCCAGCACTCTGCGGTTTCCACCACATCGGCAGGGCGGAACGTGTAGCTGTTCGGGGTTGCGCGGCAGATCGCCAGATGTTCCACCGGCTGGTGGGTCGGCCCGTCTTCGCCAAGACCGATGCTGTCATGGGTCATCACATAGATGGTCGGCACGCCCATCAGCGACGACAGACGCATGGCCCCGCGCGCATAGTCGACAAACGCCATGAAAGTGCCGCCATAGGGGCGGATGCCACCATGCAGAACCATGCCGTTCATCGCCGCGGCCATCCCGTGTTCGCGTATGCCGTAGTAGATGTAACGGCCACCGCGGTTTCCGACGTCGAAGATGCCAAGATCGGGCGTCAGCGTCAGGTTCGATCCGGTCAGATCGGCCGAGCCGCCCATGGTCTCGGGCATGATCGGGTTGAGCACTTCAAGCACCATCTGGCTGGCCTTGCGCGTGGCGACCTTGGGCGCTTCTTCGCTGACCTTGCGCTTGAACGCCTTGATTGTCGGAGAAAGGCGGCGCGGCGCCTCTCGGGTCATGACGCGGTTGAACTCTTTTCTGCGGCCGTCGGACAAGGTGGCGAACCGTGCCTCCCAGTCCTTGCGGGCATCGGCGCCGCGCGCTCCGATTTCCAGCCAGGCCTTGCGCACATCGGCCGGGACTTCGAATGGCGCCCAGTCGATGCCGTAGGCCTTGCGCGTGGCTGCGATTTCCTCTTCGCCAAGCGGGGCGCCGTGGGCGCCAGCGGTGTCCTGCTTGTGCGGCGCGCCGAAACCGATATGCGTCTTGCAGGCGATCAGCGACGGCTTCTTGGATTTCTTGGCCGCGACGATGGCGGCATCAATCGCATCCGGGTCGTGGCCGTCAATTTCGAGCACATGCCAGCCCGAAGCCTTGAAGCGCATCCGTTGGTCGGTGATGTCCGACAGGGAAATCTCGCCGTCGATCGAAATGTTGTTGTCGTCCCACAACACGATCAGCTTGCCCAGCCGCTGACGCCCGGCAAGGCCGATGGCCTCATGGCTGATACCTTCCATCAGGCAGCCGTCGCCGGCAATGACAAAGGTGTGGTGATCCACAACCTTTTTGCCGAAACGGGCGCGCAGATGCTCTTCGGCAATGGCGAAGCCGACCGAGTTCGATATGCCCTGACCAAGCGGGCCGGTGGTTGTTTCCACGCCCGCGACATGGCCGTATTCAGGGTGCCCCGCGGTGATTGCGCCCCACTGGCGAAAATTCTTGATCTGCTCCAGCGTCACGTCTTCGTAGCCGGTCAGGTGAAGCAGCGCATAGATCAGCATCGAGCCGTGCCCGGCGGACAGGATGAACCGGTCGCGGTCGGCCCACCTGGGCGCTTTCGGATCGAATTTCAGGTGCTTTTCGAACAGGACGGTCGCGACATCGGCCATTCCCATGGGCATGCCGGGGTGGCCGGAATTGGCGGCCTGCACCGCATCCATCGCCAGTATCCGTATCGCAGCGGCTTTTTTCCAATGGTCGGGATGCTCTTTGCGCAGGGTGGCGATGTCCATGGAAATTCCTTTCGGGCCAGCTTGAAAAGTTGTGCCGTTGATAGCAGCCGGGGGCCGAAGTTCAAGCAACCGCGGTGTCGCAGCGCCAATTTCGCCGATAATCACCGGTGGTGCTGCTTTGACTTGACTTTGTGGGCGCAGGTTCGGATTCTGTGCCCCAGCAATACTTGCTGGTCAAAAAGGGGTGCGGGCAAAAAATGACTGATGTGCATGAACTGGAAAAAAGGCTGTCGGCTGCTCTGGACCGGATCGCCAATGGCCTGAGTGCGGTTCCTGCGGCCGGGGCGGGGCTGGGCGACCCGGAAGAACTTGAACGCATCAGGGAATTGCTGGAAACGGAACGAAATGCAAATGCCCAGCTGGAACAGCGCGTTCTGGCGATCAAGGAAAAACAGGAAAAACTGGTGGCCTCGATGGAGGCCGAAGTCAACCGCCTGCGTTCGGAGGTCGAAAGAAACGAGGCCGCCGTCCAGAAAATGAAGCGGGTCAACCAGCGACTGCGTGAAAACAACCGTGCCCTGCGAGAGGCCAACCGCAAGGGCGTGGCCGATCCGGATCTGATCAACAATTCGATGGTTGCCGAACTTGATGCCCTGCGGGTCAGCCGCGAAAGCGACCGGGCCGAACTGGACATGATCCTGACCGAACTGAAACCACTGGTAGAAGGGGGCGCCAATGCCTGAGATCAAGATCACGGTCGGCGGGCGTGAGTTCGAGGTCGCCTGCCAGGCCGGCGAAGAGCACTATCTCAAGGCCGCCGCATCCATGCTGGATGCTGAATCCAGCGTGTTGAGCAGCCAGATCGGGCGGCTGCCGGAAAGCCGCATGTTGCTGATGTCGGGGCTGATGCTGGCCGACAAGACCGCCGGGCTGGAAGAGCAGATGCGCACGCTGGAGGAAAAGCTGGCAGCCCAGCAGACGCTGATCGATGAGCTGCGCAACCAGCCCAAGCCAGAGCCGCAGCGCGTCGAGGTTCCGGTGATCCCGGCGGATCTGACCGACAGCATGGCCGAACTGGCCGCCCGGGCAGAAAGCCTTGCGGCGGCGATCGAGGAAAAGGCCGCGGGCTAGGGTCGAGACTCAATCAAGTCACCATAGGAT
>JALSJL010000164.1 GCA_026989405.1 Marinosulfonomonas sp.
TGACCTTGGCGCGGCGCTCAGGCTGATCAATGGCGACCTTGGCGTGCCGCTTGAAACGGCATTGGCGATGGCCACCTCGCGGCCTGCGCAACTGATGAACATGCAGGATGCGGCGGGCTGTCTGAAACCTGGCGCGCGCGCCGATTTCATCCATATGACCGACAGGTTTCAGCTTCGCAGGCTTTGGCAGGCCGGACAGGTCTGACAGCGCTCAATCCGCGAAAAATCCTTACATT
The DNA here is from genome assembly GCA_026989405.1 of Marinosulfonomonas sp. Taxonomy (GTDB): domain Bacteria; phylum Pseudomonadota; class Alphaproteobacteria; order Rhodobacterales; family Rhodobacteraceae; genus JAJRUE01. Next base: position 237 of record JALSJL010000164.1, read on the forward strand.
TCAGCTTGTCAAAGCGCATTCACGGCGCCTTCACGCTGCCTAGACGACCATATCCCAGTCTTGACTCGTATTTTGAGAAAACCGGACAGGATTTGAATGAGTGCAATAGATTTTCGTCGGTGCATCACGCGTTGGATTCAACAATGATTTCAAATCCATGGGGGCATGGGTGACAGCTTTTGAAGAAACAAATGCTTTCGAGCACCGATTCGAGTATTATTGCCACCAGGGGCGACCCAATTCCCGGGGATACTCGGTGAATTGCAAAATTGAGTGTGGGATTGTGAAAGTGGCATTGAAAGACGGCCAGAGCTGCCGAATCTTCATCTATGGTCCGATCAGCGTTCTGGACCAGGATGGAAAGGATCTGACACCGCGAAACCAGAAGTCGCGCGCGGTTCTGGCGATGCTTGCGGTCGCTCCGCGCGGCTCTCGTTCGCGGGCCTGGCTGCGTGACAAGCTGTGGAGCGACAGGGCCGAAGAACAGGGGTCGGCCAGCCTGCGCCAGGCGTTGCTGGACATCCGCAAGTCTCTTGGCCCGGACATCCGCGACGTGCTGTTTGCCGACAAATACACGGTGACGCTCGATCTTTCGCGGGTCGCGGTCGATCTGGTCGAGTATCTGGCAAGCGAACAGGCAGTGCAGGAAAGCTCACCGATCGATCCCGACAGTGTGTCCGAGTTCTTCCTTGAAGGCATCGACATCCGCGATCCCGAGTTTGAATCCTGGCTGACCATGGAACGGCAGGTCTGGGGGCAACGGTTTCGCGCCCTTTCGGAACGCGCCGCGGGGTTGGCGGCCGGGCCGGAATCGGATGACCCGGAACGGGCGAATATTTTCCCTTTCACCCCCGGAACGAACCGGTCGCCGGACGGCTCGACCCTGCGCAACGGCGGCGGCTCTTCGCGCTGGCTTGTCGGGCTTGGGGCGGCGATCGTGCAGGGCGATCCGTCCATCGGACGCACGCTTGGGTCACGGGTCAGGGAAAGCCTGGCGACGACCCTGATCGAAAGCGGCAACATTCGCATCATCGATGTGGCCGGCAGTGACGCCGCGGCATCGCAGGTATCGCTGATTGCCCGCGTGGGTGTGTTTTCCGATGCCGACTGCTGCCGCGTCACGATTGACATGATCAACCCGGACGACGGCAGCCTGCTGTGGTCCGGCGGCCAGGAGATTTCAATCGGCGCGGCGCGCGGCGGTGACATTTCACTGGTGTATTCGCTGATCAGCCGGGCCGAGTTCGAAATCGCCAACTATCTCGGCCAGTCCGGGGGCGACGAAGGCATGCATTACGCCGCCAAGATGCATCAGGCGGTGACCCGGATGTTCGGGCTGTCGGCCGACAATCTGGACATGGCTGAAGCCATCCTGAACGACATCATCAAGAACCAGCCGTCGGCACAGGCCTATGCCTGGATGGCGTTTGCCAAGTCGTTTCGGATTGGCCAGCGTTTCAGCCAGGACGCGCCGGCGCAAATCTCGGAAGCGCAATACTATTCCAGCCGAGCGCTGGAGCTGGATGAAACCAACCCGCTGGTTCTGTCGCTTGTGGCGCATATCCATTCCTACCTTTTCAATGAATATGATCTCGCCGCATCCCTGTTTGAACGCGCCTTGCGAACAAACCCGGGTCAACCAATGGGGTGGGATCTGTATGCGATGCTGCACGCCTACACCGGCCAGAACAAGAAGGCGTTGTCGATGGCCAACTGGGTGCAGGCCATGGGCAAGGAAACACCCAACAGCTATTATTTCGACACGACCAAGTGCATTTCCAGCACCCTGGCCGGGCAGCATGAACAAGCCATCGTGGCTGGCGAAAAGGCATTGCAGCAACGGCCGAAATTCAACTCGATCCTGCGGTATCTGATCTCGAGCCACGCCCATCTGGGCAATCTGGATACGGCCGAAGACCTGGCGCGCCGCCTGTTGGTGGTCGAGCCGGATTTTTCATTGGACCTGCTGCGCTCCAGCGGCAATCCGATGCTGGTGACACCGGGCGGCCAGCATTTTCTGGCCGGACTGCAAAAGGCGGGGATCCGAAAAAGTTGAGAGGGCCCGACCGGGCATTGAAAAATGATTTCAGGGGGAGAAAATGGCAAAAGATGACGCAAGCGGCCAGGCCGTGACCAGCATCGCCGAGTTTCTGAACACCACCGGGCTTGTGATCGACGTTGACGGGGTGCGCAAATGCCACTCGGCCGCCGGTGGTGAAACGGCGCCAATCATCGAATTGGACCTGCCCGCTCTGGCCAGCGCCGGTGGTGCTGTCAACGCCGTCAAGGTCGTGTTCAACAAGTCGGCGTTCAACAAGTCGGCCCTGAACAAGAACAAGAATAAAAACAAGAACAAGAACAAGAGCCGGCTTCAGGCGTCCGACGCCGGCGGCACGCTTGTTCCGACAGCCCCAATTCTCAGGTTGCACCGGTTCGGGCCGTTGAACGAGGGCTTGAGCCTGCCATTCGAATGGGCCAACATCAACCTGCCGCCGCCGCCCGGGCCTGACCATACCCGGCTGGAAACCAACACCCTTCTGGCCATGCAGAACGCAACCCAGGCGCGCGAGATGCGACGCGCCGACATCATTCGGCAGGCATCGCTGGACGTGTCCGATTTCACCCGACCGCTGGGGATCGACGGGCTTGCAGGCTATGAGGCAACCGAAAGCCTGTTCCTGGAAATCCTGACGGTTTGCGAATATGTCGGGCTGCACTACAAGTCGCTTTTCGGCCGCATCCGCCCGAACCAGTTCGAGCCGCTGTTGCGCCCCGTCCTGCCCAATCCGGCGCATGAGGCCTACCCCAGCAACCATTCCTTCCAGTGTTTTTCGATCGCCTACGCGTTCAACACCATCCTGCCCGAGCATCCCGGCACCAATGAACTGGGGATCGCCGCCCTGAACGTCGCCCAGAACCGAGAGTGGGCGGGCCTGCATTACCCAAGCGACACCGCGGCGGGGCGCAAACTGGCGCGGCTGTTTTCCCCCTATCTGGCCGAAGCGTTTTCGGACCACTTTCAGGCGGTCCAGAACGAATGGCTGTGACATCGGTGAAAAGTTATTGAACGAGGACGACCATGGACGACTATCCCGAACCCCGATTTGAGCACCCCTATTATTTCCTTTGGCACCTTGTTGCGATGGGGGTGATCGAGGTTGACGAAAAAACCGGCATGCAGGGCGCCAAAGGAAATAAAAGGGG
>JALSJL010000165.1 GCA_026989405.1 Marinosulfonomonas sp.
TCGCCGTTCAAATACACCTACCATTTCGGGTTTGGCGTGGATGAGTTCTACCGCGCCTATGTTTCGCAATGGGGCCTGATCGAGACCAACAAAAAGGTCGGCGTCATGTATCCCAACGATGCCGACGGCAGCGCCATCCGCGCCAATCTGGCGCCGCGTCTGGCCGAGGCCGGCTTTGAAATTGTCGACCCGGGCGCCTACGAAACCGGCACATCCGACTACTCGTCACAAATCCGGATGTTCCGCGAGGCTGGCGTCGAGATTTTCAACACCTTTCCGATCCCGCCCGATTTCATCGCCTTCTGGCGCCAGGCGGCACAGCAGGGTCTGAACCGTCAGATCAAGATTGTTCAGGTCGCCAAGTTCGGCTTGTTCCCGTCGGATATCGCGGCCCTCGGCGGTCTTGGCGACAATATCGCAAGCGCCGCCTATTGGCATCGGGATTTCCCATACACGTCCCCCGCAACGGGTTTGACCGGTGTCGCTCTTTGCGATGGCTACGAAGCGGCAACCGGACGCCAATGGACCCAACAACTGGGCGCCACGCTTTTCGCCTTCGATGTGGCAATGGCGGCCCTGTCAGCCGCATCTGATCCGAAAAACAAGGATGCGGTTGCCGAGGCAATGCCAAACCTCAAGGCCGACAGCATCGGCGGGGTGGTCGATTTCACGTCGGGGCCCGTCAAGAACGTTGCGACAGGCCCGATAATTGGCACCCAGTGGCAACCGGCCAGCGGCGGCGCGTTCAAGTATGACTATGTCATCACCGAGAATGCGACCGACCCCAATGTCCCGGTAAGCGGGCAACTGCGCCCCTACAACGCCTGAACGGGTGAAATGACATCCCCTGCTTCCACCGTTTTGCGCTCGGATGGCATTTCAATGTCATTTGGCGAGTTCGCCGTGCTCCGGGACATCTCACTGAGTGTCGGGGCCGGCGAGATCGTCGGCGTGCTTGGTCCCAATGGTGCGGGCAAGACAACCTACATGAACATTCTGACCGGGGCCCTGCGACCGACCACCGGGACCGTGCATTTGCTGGGCGAGGACGTCACCAAGCTGGACACCGCACAACGGTGCCACCGCGGACTGGCCCAAACGCACCAGGTTCCAAAGCCGTTTTCGGGAATGACCGTGTTTGAAAACGTGCTGGTGGCGGTGAACCATGGCCGCGGCGTCCCGGCCCATGATCCGATATCGGTTGCCTGGACGGTTCTGGAAGTTACCGGGCTCGCACATGTCGCCAATCGCCCGGCGGAAACGCTGGGTTTGTTGGACCGCAAGCGGCTGGAACTGTCGCGGGCACTGGGCACAGACCCGAAGGTTCTGTTGCTCGACGAGATCGGCGGCGGGCTGACCGATGCCGAAGGCGATGCACTGGTCGGCCTGATCCGCACCATTCATGCATCCGGTGTCACCATTGTTTGGGTCGAGCATATCATGCGCCTCCTGCTTGAAGGTTGTTCGCGCCTTGTCTGCATGGCCGAAGGTAAGGTGCTGGCCGACGGAGACCCGCACACCGTCGTGAATTCGCAGCAGGTGCAGGTTGCCTATTTCGGAGCCAGTGCATGAGCACGCTGGAAGCAACCGACATCCGCGCTTCGCATGGGCAGTTGTGCGCAGTGCATGGCGCGTCCCTCAGCGTGCGGCCGGGCGAAATGATGTTCCTGTTGGGGGCGAACGGTGCAGGCAAGACCACGCTGCTGCGCAGTATTGCGGGCGATCACGAAATGGACGCCGGCACAGTCGTTCTTTCCGGCGTCGATGTGACCGGGATGGCGGCCCATCATCGCGCCCGGTCAGGCCTGGCGCTGGTCCCGGAAGGGCGGCGTCTGTTCCCGCGGATGACGGTGCGCGAAAACCTGCAACTGGGGGCCTCAACCTCGCGCGGGGGGCCCTGGACGGTTGAAGCCGTCTACGACACATTTCCCCATCTTGCGAAACTGGATAAATCGGCTGCCGGAAAACTTTCTGGCGGGGAACAGCAGGCGGTAGCGATCGGGCGTGCGCTGATGGGCGACCCGGTCGCGATCATGCTCGATGAAGTTTCACTTGGGTTGTCTCCGGCAGCGGTCGATTCCGCCTATGATGCCCTGAACAGACTTCGCGACATGGGGATGGCCTTGTTGATCGTCGAACAGGATCTGAATCGCGCCCTGGCGTCGGCTGATCATCTGATGGTGATGTGCGAAGGCCGGATCACGCTTCAGGCGCGACCCGATGAAACCAGCCTGGATGCGCTCGCCGCGGCGTCGTTTGGCCATGCACAGGGGGCGCAAACATGACCTCGCTGATCATCAATGCGCTCTTGCTGGCGGGCTATTACGCGGTTTTGGCGACCGGGCTGGCCTTCATGTATTCGGTCATGAACATCATCAACCTGGCGCATGGCGCGCTGATCGTGCTGGCGGGCTATGGCCTCTACGTCTTGGGCAACGACCTGAACCTCCCCTTTCCGGTGGCCATCGCAATAATGATGGCCGCAATGTTTCTGTTGGGCGTTGTCTTGCACCGGGCGGTGCTGGCGCGCGCCTATGGCGGGGGTGAACTGCTGCCGCTCCTGGCAACCTTCGGCATATCGATTGTTCTCGACAACCTGATGTTCCAGACTTTCGGAGCCGACAACATTTCGCTGGCGCCGCTTGTCGGCGACCTGTCCTGGGCGTCATTCGAACTGCCGGGGGCAATCTTTGTCGGAAAAATCAGCGTCTACATTCTGGCGACTGCCATCGTCGTCATCGGGCTTGTTGAATTGCTCCTGCGGCGCACGGCGCTGGGGCATCGCATACAGGCGACCTCGCAGGACCGGGCGACCGCCGCGCTCCTGGGCATCGACACCGGCCGCACGGCCGCAATCGCCACAGGCATCGCCCTGGCAACGGGCGTTGTCGCGGCCGCTGCCTTGGGTTTGCGCAGCGCCTGGGGCCCCTATGGTGGGTCGGCAATTCTGCTGTTCGCTTTCGAGGCCGTGGTGATCGGCGGCACAGGGTCGCTTTGGCGGGTGCTGGCAGGTGCGATTGTGCTCGCATTTGCACAGTCGCTGGGAGCCCTGGTCCATCCTCAGGGTTTCCTGATTGGCGGGCATCTGGCCTTCCTGGTTGCCGTTTTCGTACGCCTTCGCGGCGGCCGGTTCAGTCTGGCAAGGTTGTTTGGCAAAGAGGCACGCGCATGACAGCTCACCCCGGCCTCATCGTTACGCGCGGCGGCAGAACGGCTCGTATCACGATCGGCGTGATCATCGTGGCGGCGGTCTTGTTGGCAGCAACGCCAGCCGTCCTGGGCATCGGCGCCAGCGGCCGCGCGGTGGCGCTGCTGGTCTACATCCTCCTGGCCGTGATGTGGAACGCGCTTGCAGGCTTTGCCGGGCTGGTTTCGATCGGCCAGACCCTCTTTTTCGGCATGGCAGCCTACACGACAATCCGCTTCGCGGATGCAGG
>JALSJL010000166.1 GCA_026989405.1 Marinosulfonomonas sp.
ACACGGCTGTCCCGGGAAGGCGGACGAAAAGTGCCGCATGTGGGCTTCAACCAAGTGCATTATACCGGCGACAGCCGGTTGTTTGCAGGTATCGCAAGCGGCGCTGATTTCTACTTTGTCCATTCCTACCGGCTGCAGGTGCAGGATCGCCCGGGCCTGAGCGCGCTGTGCGATTACGGTGGCGATTTCGTCGCTGCCTATGAACACGAGAACATCTTTGCCACCCAGTTCCATCCCGAAAAGAGCCAGACCAATGGCCTCGTCCTGTTCGCAAATTTTCTGAAAACCTGATCCGCACATGCTGAGAAAACGTATCATTTTTACTCTGCTCTACGATAATGGCCAGTTCATGCTTAGCCGCAATTTCCGGCTGCAGAAGGTAGGCGACACCAACTGGCTGCAACGTAATTATAATTTCGCTGATGTAGCATTCTACATCGACGAACTGGTAGTTCTCGATGTAAGCCGTGGCACGCGCAACCCGGATGCCTTTGCTGACGCGCTGGGCAAGATTTCTTCCGGCTGCTTTGCGCCAATCGCGGCCGGTGGCGGAATAACCAGTGTGATGCAGGCTAGGGCGCTCCTGCGCGCCGGTGCCGACAAGGTGGTGCTGAACTCTGCCCTCTTCCACGACCCCGACTTGGTGCGTGCCATTGCAGCAGAATTTGGCCAGCAATGCGTGATGGGATCGGTTGACCTGAAGCGCGATAATGCATGGGGGTTTGCCGTTTATACCCGCAATGGCAGTCACAAGCTGGAAATGCCTCCAACCGAGGCACTGAGCTGGTCCGAGGACGGCACGGTTGGCGAGATTTATCTCAATTCCATTGACAGCGACGGCACCGGCGGGGGTTACGATTTTGACACCTTGGAGGTGCTTCCCGATGGTTGGACGATGCCGGTCATCATGGCCGGTGGGGTTGGCAACGCGAAGCATTTTGCCGCGGGGCTCGAGCATCCGCGTGTCGACGCGGTTGCGACGGCGCATTTGTTCAACTTTGTCGGAAACGGCCTCAAAAGGGCTCGCCAGACATTGATCGAGGGCGGCGCCGAACTGGCCATGTGGCCTGATATCGGCGCGTTCGACCTCCGCAAGGCCGGGAGCACAGGCGGATGATTGAGCGTGCGCTCGTTGTCGGGCTTGGCAGTATTGGTGCCCGGCACCTGCGGCTTCTGCGCGAAGCCCTGCCGGCTTCCGATATCCGCGTGTTGCGCCGTTCGGGGTGCGATGATGACATTGCCGGTGCGGATGGCTGCTTTGAAAGTCTGGAGGAGGCGTGCGCCTTCGCCCCCCAAGCAGCGGTGATCGCCAACCCTGCCCCTTTTCACCTTGCCACGGCGAGCGCCCTGGCAAGGGCCGGCGCGCATCTCTTGGTGGAAAAGCCCATTTCCGACAGCACCGATGGCGTGGCCGATCTCATCGCCCTGTGTGCACAAGAGGGACGGCTGCTTCAGCTGGGTTACAACCTGAGGTTTCTACAGACACTGCAGCGTTTCCGGGATGAACTGGCAGCCGGGGCTATCGGTGTGGTCTGTTGCGTGCATTGCGAGGTTGGGCAATATCTGCCGGACTGGCGCAAGGGGACCGATTACCGCAACGGTGTCTCGGCTAGGCGGGCGCTCGGTGGCGGCGTTCTGACTGAACTTAGCCATGAAATCGACATGTTACGCTGGGTCTTCGGTGAATTTTCCTGGGTGTCGGCTTGGACGGGGCGCCTGGGTGTGCTGGATATCGATGTTGAAGACAGTGCCATGCTGCAAATCGGTTTCGTACGCGGTCCGGTGGCCCAGTTGAGCATGGATTTCCTGCGCCGTGACAGCACGCGTGTCTGCACCGCTATAGGCGCGGCAGGCAGCCTGCGCTGGGACGGTATTGCCGGGCGCGTGAGCCGGTTTGACCCAGAAGTGGGCGCCTGGAAGGATGTGGACAGTCAGGTGCCGCCAAATGATGCAAGCTACCGCGCTCAGATTGCCGCTTTTCTTGGTGCCATCGAACGCCGGACGCCTGACCATATTGCGGCCACCGGCGCAGATGGGCTTGCCGTGATACAGCTAGTGGATGCCGCCCGCCGGTCTGACGCCGAGGGCGGCTGCCGGGTCGACGTTACCCAGGTCGCCACATGAGTCTTACCGCCTTCACCTTCGCGCGCGGCGGCTCCAAGGGGCTGCCCGGAAAGAACATCCGGTTGCTGGCGGGCAAGCCCCTGATCGGTTGGGCAATCGAACAGGCGCTGGGGGTGGCGGAGATCGGGCGGGTGGTGGTTTCGACCGACGACCCGGAGATCGCCGAGGTGGCGAAACATTTCGGTGCCGAGGTGCCGTTTCTACGCCCCGAACATCTGGCCAGTGATACCGCTCCAGAGTGGGATGCGTGGCGCCATGCGCTGAGTTTTCTCGAGCGCAGAGAGGGGCAGCTGCCTGACCCGTTCATATCAGTTCCGGCGACATCGCCACTGCGTCTGCCAGAGGATATCGCCGCCTGTCTGGCGCAATATAATCGGGGCGATGCGGACATGGTCGTGGCAGTCACCGAGGCGCACCGCAATCCTTGGTTCAATCTGCTGAAGAAGCAGGCGGATGGCACCGTGGCGCCAGCCAACGCCCCTGTCGGGGCGGTGGTGCGCAGGCAGGATGCGCCCGCCGTCTATGACATGACCACCATCGCCTATGTCGCCAATCCCCGCCATGTGCTTGAAAACCGTGGTGTCTTTTCGGGGCGGGTGCGAGCGGTAGAGGTGCCTGTCGAGCGTTCGATCGACATCGACACGCCCCTAGATTTTGAAATCGCCGAATTCCTCATGAACAAGCATCTGGTAGCAACATGACCGACCTCAAGACCCTGATGAACATGACTGGTCGCCGGGCGCTCATTACCGGTGCGGCTGGAGGGCTCGGTCGCGCGATGGCCGACAGCCTTGCCGAACTGGGCGCCGATCTCGTCCTAGTTGACCTGCCCGGCGCCGACACCCCGGCATTTGCACGCCAGATCGAGCAGAAGCACGGCACCGCCGTGGTGGTGAAAGAGTGCGATCTCGAACAGGCCGCACAGCGCACCGCCCTAGCCAAACAGGTGCTGACCGGGGAGGGGCATCTCGATGTGCTTGTCAACAATGCCGCCTTTGTCGGCAGTTCGAACCTGAGCGGTTGGGCAGAAGCCTTCGAGGATCAGACGATCGATACCTGGCGGCGCGCACTGGAGGTGAATCTGACGGCGGCATTCCATCTTTGCCAACTTTTTGCTCCGGCACTGCGCAATTCCCGGGGCGGCAGCATCATCAACACAACCTCGATCTACGGCCAGTGGGGACCTGACTGGGCGCTCTATGAAGGCACCGGGATGTCCAACCCGGCGGCCTACGGCGCTTCAAAGGGCGGACTTGTTCAACTCACCCGCTGGCTCTCCACCACTCTCGCTCCGGAGATTCGCGTGAAC
>JALSJL010000167.1 GCA_026989405.1 Marinosulfonomonas sp.
CGTCGTGTATCGAGCAACGAGTAGGTGTTGCCCTCGAGCCGGCTGGAATTCCATGACAGATCGATCAGAAGCCGGTCGAGAATGTGCCGGGCATAGGTTCCCGCCGGTTGCTCGGCGAAATTGGGTCGGCCGACTTCGTGCAGATGCGTGCGTTCGGTTTCCGAGAAATACGCCGTGGCGTTCGGCTGGTAGGAGTCCAGGAAATCACGATTGTAGCCGACCGGTTTTCGTGCGGCAGGAGGCTGGGCGAGGTACTCCCTGATCTCGGCGCCGGGGGCAGAGAGCGGAATGGAAACCTGTTCCTCATCGCCGTTCCGGCCGATGCCGATGGCGGCTTCCCCCACGGCAGGTCCGGCGGGCGCATGGTACCGCGCCCACCGCCCGCTGCCCTTCCTGGTCAGGCGACCGGCATCCACAAGGTGCTTCAGCCGGTATTGCAGCGTGCGCCGGGGCAGGTTCGCGCCCAGGGCTTGTAATATCTCGCTTGCAGAAGCGCCATCGGGGTGCTTGCGCACGGTGTTCTCGATCGCGCGAAGATCGGCCTCGGAGAGGTTCTGTGCCATTGGGCTTCCCTGGTTTGGCAGAATTGTATGCGCAGTTAAGCCGCTCTATGCGCAATAATCAAGACTACGCGCAACAAAACTTGCGCATGGAATGCAGGCGCAACATTGCCGGTAGTCGGCATGAGAACATCCGGGTTTCGGACCAGACATGGCGCTACGTTGGCGGTGATATTTCGGGTTCTGCTCGCGGTGTTCCAAGCCTTGAAATATTGTGGTAAATTTGCTCCGCGACACTTCGGCCGTCGGTCTCATAACCTGAAGGTCGTAGGTTCAAATCCTACCCCCGCAACCAAATTTATTGACGAAATATCAATGACTTACAGAGGAATGAGGCGGCAACACGACGTCCTATTGTTGTTACAAGGCCTTACAAGGCGCTCGCCAAAGATTCCAAAGGCTTACAAGTATTCCCCTTTCTTCCGTGCAACGTGGATGCGACATGGCGGACGGCATGTCAGTTGCCAGAAAGTTCACGTTTACTCGTGTGCCACTCCAAAAGCCGCGTTGATCGCGCCAAACAGCTTCTCAGCTCGGGCGGCGGTGACTTTTGGAAGGTCCGCTACCTTATTGAAATCGTCGAACCGGCGCAGAATCTCTGCCATGACGCGGCGCTTATCTAGCCGGCTATGCCCGTAACGCTGGATCAGTACGGCTTCAATGCGCTTGGTAATCATGTCTGAGCCATCGACAGGTAAATCGTCCGACTTGATGGAGAGACCGAAGGCTGTGTTGACACAGTCAAGATAGAATTGATCGTCAAACAAGTCTTCGATCGCAGCGTCGGTTTTCTTGATCCCTGCCGCCTTGCCAAGCATCAGGATGCGGAAGCGCGCCTTTTGTTCATCGGCCAGTTTCTTGAGTGTAAGTTCCTCGATCTTCTTCTTTGCGGCTTTGCCTTCAGCATCCGTGTCGAGAAGTACGCCAGAATCCCAACCCTGTCCGACGGCAAAGGCCGCGTACATTGGTGTTTTCGTTGCACCACTGGCGGGCCAGAGATAGATGCGATCCGACAAATGGGCTTTGCCATCTCCGCGCAGAATGCCGGAGAGCTTGTGCAGGATGAGGGCGTCGTCGCCACCTTCGACAATCAGAGTCTGGCGGGTGCCAAGTAAGCCGCTCATATCGCCGGTCAGGCCGAGAGAAAGTTCGATTACCGCCATAGGCGCGCGCTGACTGCTCACCACGCCCTTCTTGACAGTGGCGTGGCTGTCCTTGGTCTCGACGATGCGCACCCGCTCGGGATATGCCGGATCAACCATCGAAGCGAGATGGGTGGTGTAAAGAATCGTGTTGGTTTCCGAGAGCCGCTGAAAGACTTCGAGGAGATCGCGCTGACCTGAGTAATGCAAATGAATACCAGGCTCTTCGAGCAGCAGAATGCAGCCCTTGTACTGCCCATGGCTCGCGTGCGTGAATTTCCAGGCGAAGGAAACATGCCAGCGAAACCCGCTGGACCGGCGGTGAAGGCGCACCGGCATACCGACGGCTCTGTCTTCGGCAAAAATATTGAGGGTGGTACTATCGATCTCGATATCGAAATCAACCTCTTTTTGTGTCCAGAGTTCGCGAAACTGTTTGCTCAAGTAAGAAGACGCCGCTCGCTTGTCAAAAGAGCGGACGGTTCGGCCTTCCGGAGTTGCGCCCTTGGCGAGGAAGTCGTTGATGTCGACTTTGGCTAGATCGAGGACGATCTTTATAGTCTGCTCTTCATTCGTGAGTTTGTGCCAGTCGACAGTTTTCAGACGTTCGTTGAGCTGGTTCAGCTCGATCTGAGTGCCACTAAGGCCGTAGTCCTGAATCAGCACGAGCTTGGGCGCATGCGACTTGGCCCAGGCATCGACTCCTGCTTGATCGAGTTCCTCAGCAACCTGACCCTGCACCTCAAATTTCGGACCAGCATCGTAGGAGCGCGATCCGATTAGCGTCAGCTCGGCTGGAATATTGACAGGAACTTCCTCCTCTTCTTCCGCAGGTTCCTCACCATTTGCCAGCTCGCCTTCAAGAGCAGGCTCTGGCTGCGCCGCTTCGGCGTAAAGCGACCTGATCTCTTCGGGCGTCAGGGCAAATTTTGCTTGGCAGACAAGGGCCGTCGGGTCGTTGTTGCCCCAGTCATCGACGGGCCAATCCTCGTCGATATTGTAGGACTCGTCAGGCGCGAACGGATTGATGCGGTAGAGTGCCTCGAAGAGATTGCTTTTCCCAGCTTCATTCTGGCCTACAAAGGCAGTGATGCTGTTCACATCGATCCAGCCTGAATCAATGATATTCCGATAATTGGTAATCCGGAAACGGGTGAGCTGCATGAAGTATCGTTTTCTAAGTTATTTAGGTTTCACAGCCATCTTATCCCCTTATGTAAGGTCTGGAAAGGGCGGACACGAACGCCCGCACATTCGCTCATGCGCCCTTTTCTCCTACATGCTCGCGCGCCTCGCGCGCCATTGGAACCAATGCCGACTGCCGGTTACCGCCCGCTTTACGCCGCCACCGTCGCCACCCCATCCAGCCGCACCGCCACTGTGGTGACGCCATTCCCGGCATCCTCCACAGCGACACCGATGGGAAACCGCCCGGTGCCTGGCACATCCACCTGCTTGACCGTGTCGTCCCAGGAGACGCGCGCGCAGACGGTCAGGACAGCCGCGCTGACCTTGGGCAGTTGGAACACCCCGGTGGTTGCGATTTCAACCGGGTCGCCGGCAGCTGCACCATACGCCGCGATGCCAAAGATGCTGCCGACCATCAGCGCATCGCCCGAGGCGATGCCGCCCGTGGGGGCCGTTACCGTGATGACCTTTCCGGCCTGGATGTAGTTTTTCATGGGTTACAGTCCTTTCGAGGATTGGATGTGGACGACCGAGATGCGA
>JALSJL010000168.1 GCA_026989405.1 Marinosulfonomonas sp.
TTCAAGGCAACCGACGATGTCACCATCGAGGTCGCAGACAACGTGATCACCGTGACGCCGCGCGGCAATTCCAAGCGCGCCCGTCAGCAGTGGGGCATGTCGCGCACGCAGATCCAGAACTGCGTGACCGGCGTCACCGAAGGCTTCAGGAAGGAACTCGAGATCAGCGGTGTTGGCTACCGGGCGCAGATGCAGGGCAATGCCCTGAAACTGCAACTGGGCTACAGCCACGACGTGATCTTCGAGGTTCCGCAGGGTGTCACCGTATCGGCGCCCAAGCAGACCGAAGTCGTCGTTGAAGGTATCGACAAACAGCTCGTCGGCCAGGTCGCGGCCAATATCCGCGAATGGCGCAAGCCCGAGCCCTACAAGGGCAAGGGCATCAAATACAAGGACGAGTATATCTTCCGCAAGGAAGGCAAGAAGAAGTAAGGACGCATATCATGGCAAACAGCAAACGAGACCTGTTCGTGAAGCGCCGCCTGCGCGTTCGCAACAGACTGCGGAAAACAGCAGATGGGCGTCCCCGCCTGTCGGTGCACCGCTCCAACAAGAACATCAGCGTTCAGCTGATCGACGACGCAAACGGCGTCACCATCGCTTCGGCCTCTTCGCTCGAAAAGGCGCTTGGCGTGGTTGGCAAGAACAACGTCGAAGCCGCCGCCAAGGTTGGCGCGGCGATCGCCGAACGCGCCAAGAAGGCCAAGGTGAGCGAATGCTATTTCGACCGCGGCGGCTTCCTCTTTCACGGGAAGGTCAAGGCGCTTGCCGATGCTGCCCGTGAAGGCGGCCTGAAGTTTTAAGGAGACGATCAATGGCAAGAGAACCAGGAAACCGCGGTCGTCGCCAGCGCGATGAAACGCCGGAATTCGCCGATCGTCTGGTGGCGATCAACCGGGTGTCGAAAACCGTGAAGGGTGGTAAACGCTTCGGCTTTGCGGCCCTCGTGGTGGTCGGTGACCAGAAGGGCCGTGTCGGCTTCGGCAAGGGCAAGGCCAAGGAGGTGCCCGAGGCGATCCGCAAGGCCACCGAACAGGCCAAGCGCCAGATGATCCGGGTGCCGCTGCGCGAAGGCCGCACGCTGCACCACGACATGGAAGGCCGCCACGGCGCCGGCAAGGTCGTGATGCGCACCGCCCCTGAAGGCACCGGCATCATCGCCGGCGGCCCGATGCGCGCGGTGTTCGAGATGCTGGGCATCAAGGACGTGGTGTCCAAGTCGATCGGCTCGCAGAACCCCTACAACATGATCCGCGCCACCATCGACGGGCTGAAAAAGGAAAGCTCGCCGCGTTCGGTTGCGCAGCGTCGTGGCAAGAAGGTCGCCGATATCCTGAAGAAACCGGAAGCCGAGGCCGCACCCGCAGCCGAAGCCGCCGAAGCGTAAAGGAACGGTCAGATGGCAAAAACGATCGTGGTCAAGCAGATCGGCTCGCCGATCCGCCGCCCCGCCGACCAGCGCGCGACGCTGATCGGGCTGGGCCTCAACAAGATGCACAAGATGCGCGAACTGGAAGACACGCCTTCCGTGCGCGGCATGATCAACAAGATCCCGCATCTCGTGGAAATCGTCGAAGAGCGCGGCTGACGCCTCACCGGCATCCCGCGACAGCGTGACAATAAGCGCCCCGGAATTCCGGGGCGTTTTTTGCTAGACAGGGGGCGCGAACAGAATCAGGAGACCCGCCATGCCCTTTACACCGACCGACCGTTTCAACGCGGTGATCGCCGAAATCGACGCCGTCAACGCCGAAGACCCGCGCAAGATCACCGTCGATGGCGTCGAACGCCCGTTCGAAAGCGTCTATGCCGAACGCATGACCGAAACGCTGGAGCGGATGTATCCGGACGCCTCCGAGCTTTTGCGCATTGCCGCGCGCGCCCAGCACATCCGCCGCTGGCAGATCCCGCGCGACACCTACCCGATGGGCCGCGAGGGCTATAACAAGTGGCGCTTCGGCATGCGCAAACTGCATGCCGAACTGGTGGGCGAGATCATGGAACGGCACGGCTACAGCGCCGAAGACATCGCGCTTGTCGGCAGCTACCTGCGCAAGGAGGCCCTGAAACGGGTCGCGGATTCGCAGGCGCTGGAAAACGTCGTCGACGTGGTGTTCCTCGAACATTACTGGGACGATTTCGTCGAGAAGTTCCCGGATTACGACGACGACAAGCTGATCGACATTGTCGGCAAGACCCTGCGCAAGATGTCGTCCCACGGCCACGCCGCCGCACTTGCGCTTGACCTGCCGCCGGAAACCGCCCGCATCGTCATGGCCGCGGTCGAGCGCGAAAAGGACACGCTGGCGAAAATGGCCGAGCGCGAAAACGGGTAGGGCGGGGGCCAGCCCGCCAACCCCCGAAACACGAAAACCCGCTTTTCAAACCGGCACGCGCCCCGCAAGCAACCCGGGGCGCGTTCGCGTATTTGGTTGTCTTGGCGCAGGAACAGGCTACTGTTGAGGAAAATCAATAACCTGAACAGATATTCAGCAAGGGACATCCACATGAAAACCGAAACCCCGAGCCTGGCCGAAATGGGCATTCGCAACCCCGAGCAGATCAAGGATTACTCGGTGCTTCGTGTCGGCGACGACATGGACGTGCTGAAAATCGACTACAAGCGCCCGAAGAACTCTTTCCTGCCCAAGCGGCGCCGGTATGAGTTCAAGCGCGTCAGCAAGCCGATGCCCGGCTCGGAACTTCGCGGCGAGCAGGCGATCCGCTACGACATTTCCCCGATCCTGGGCCGCGCCATTGCCGAGCTCGACGCGATCCTGGCCGACAGCAAGCGCAAGTCGGCCACCAGCCATGACCTCAAGCAGGAACTGAAAGAACTGCGCGACGAGATGAACGAACGCATCGCGCACCTGTCCGAAATGATCGACGCGCTGGATTGAAGCGACCTGACCACCCCGGCCGACCGTAGAGCGGGCTTCAGCCCGCCACCACCCGCCACAAACCCCGCGAACCCGTCGGCCCAATCGCCCCCCAACTGACCCGTGCCCGGCACGGGCCGCGCACGACCCTCCCCCATGGGGGAGGGCGCTTCACGCCCACCCCGGTCAGGCAATCCTCTTTGATGGGTTTGATCCAAAGTCGAACGCCCGCTATGCGGGACGTTCCCGCCGTTCGGTCTCCGCACATGATCGGCTGATTTCTTCGGGTCGCGACATTGGGCATTTCGCATGG
Source organism: Marinosulfonomonas sp. (assembly GCA_026989405.1). Lineage (GTDB taxonomy): Bacteria > Pseudomonadota > Alphaproteobacteria > Rhodobacterales > Rhodobacteraceae > JAJRUE01. The sequence goes on from JALSJL010000168.1 coordinate 3,193, forward strand.
CGCGTTTTCCCGACATTGGTTCAGGCGCATTGGAATACCCGGCAAAGCGGAAGGCCAGCATGCCGCCGATAGATTATCGATCGAAGCAATCGGATGATCGCATCGAGACCAATTCGAAAGTCGAGGCAATCGAATGTCACCAGCATTGGATATCAGTAATTTGAGGAAATAGTTTGCTGCGACATCTTCTCGT
>JALSJL010000169.1 GCA_026989405.1 Marinosulfonomonas sp.
CCCGCCTGAGACCGACCCTTGCCTGGGAAATGTCGCCGCTTGCCTCGGCCGGCGTGGTCGTTGCCGGGCTGACCACGGCGGCGTTTCGCATGGTCGGGCCGATTTACGGGGTTGAGGTTGGCCTTTCGACCGACCGAATTGCCCTGTTTCTGGCCGCCTTCGTGGCGGGCGGTGCGCTGGCGCAATACCCGGCCGGATGGTTTGCGGACAAATTTGACAGACGGTGGGTTCTGATCGTTCTGTCGGTGCTCGCGATGGCGGCATGCGCCCTGACGGTCGGCCTGTCTGACAACGGCGCGACAAGTGTCATGGCGGCGGCGGCAGTCTTTGGCGCGACGACATTTCCGATATTCTCGGTCGCGGCGGCACATGCCCATGACTATGCCGACAGCTCTCAACGCGTGGAACTGTCGGCCGCGCTCATTTTTCTGTATGCACTCGGGGCCATCGCCAGCCCATACATGACATCGGCGCTGATCGAACGCTGGGGGCCGGCGGCGATGTTCTACTTCATCTCGGTGGCCCACGCGGTCCTGATCGTTTTCGGATTGTTGCGCATGCGGACCCGGCCAACCAGCGAAAGGCGCACGCCTTTCGTGACCTCGCCGCGCACATCGTTCCTTGTCGGCCGTTTGTTTGGGCGCCTGCGGGACAAGCGCTAGCCCTTCGCCGCACCATGGGTTAAAGGAAGCGAAACGCAATTTCGGAACCTGTTCATGGCACGCATCCTGATCACCTCGGCCATTCCCTATATCAACGGGATCAAGCACTTGGGAAACCTTGTCGGCAGCCAGCTTCCGGCTGACCTGTTTGCACGCTACAAACGGGCGCGCGGAGACGAGGTGATGTTCATATGCGCCACCGATGAACACGGCACCCCGGCAGAACTTGCCGCGGCAAAGGCCGGCAAACCGGTAGACGAATACTGCGCCCAGATGTGGGCCGTGCAAAAAGAGCTGGCCGACGGGTTCGCCCTGTCATTTGACCACTTCGGGCGATCATCGAGTGACCAGAACCGGGTCTTGACCCAGCATTTTGCCAAGCGGCTGGGGGAAAACGGCCTGATCGAGGTGGTGACCGAAAAGCAGATCTATTCGGTGGCCGACGGCCGCTTTCTGCCCGACCGTTATATCGAGGGCACCTGCCCCAACTGCGGCTACGAGCGGGCGCGCGGCGATCAGTGCGAGAATTGCACCAAACAGCTGGAGCCGACCGACCTGATCGAGCCGCGCAGCGCCATTTCGGGCTCGACCGAACTGGAGGTGCGCGAAACCCGGCATCTCTACCTGCGCCAGTCACAGCTGCGTGACAAGCTTGATGCATGGATCGACAGCAAGACGGACTGGCCGGTGCTCACGACCTCCATCGCCAGGAAGTGGCTGCATGACGGTGACGGGCTGCGCGACCGGGGCATCACCCGCGACCTTGACTGGGGGGTTCCCGCCCAGTTCGAAGGCGCCCCCTGGGAGGGGATGGAGGGCAAGGTTTTCTATGTCTGGTTCGATGCACCGATCGAATATATCGCGGCAACCTGGGAATGGGCCGACGCGCAGGGATTGTCGCAAAAAGACTGGCATCGTTGGTGGCGCACCGATGAAGGTGCCGAAGATGTTCGATATGTGCAATTCATGGGCAAGGACAACGTGCCCTTTCACACGCTTTCCTTCCCCGCAACCATCATGGGCTCGGGCGAGCCGTGGAAGCTCGTGGACTACATCAAGAGCTTCAACTACCTGAACTACGATGGCGGGCAGTTTTCGACCAGCCAGGGGCGGGGCGTTTTCATGGATCAGGCGCTGAGCATCCTTCCGGCCGACTACTGGCGCTGGTGGCTGCTGAGCCATGCACCGGAAAATTCCGACAGCGAGTTCACATGGGAAAACTTCCAGGTTTCCGTCAACAAGGATCTTGCCGATGTTCTGGGCAATTTCGTTTCGCGTGTCACCAAGTTCTGCCGCTCCAAATTCGGAGAGACAGTGCCCGAAGGCGGCGAATGGGGCGAAGCCGAGCGGCGGCTGATCTCTGACATCGACAGTGATCTGCAGGCCTATGAGCAGTTCATGGACAAGATGGAAATCCGCAAGGCCGCAGGCGCATTGCGCGCAATCTGGGTGGCGGGCAACGAGTATCTGCAAAGCGCCGCCCCGTGGGCCGTGTTCAAGGAAGATCCCGAGCGCGCCGCCGCCATCATCCGGATGGCCTTGAACCTGATCCCGTTTTACGCAGTGCTGTCGGCGCCGTTCATTCCCGGCGCCTCGGGCAGGATGCTCGAGGCCATGCGCGCCGAAAACGTCGGCTGGCCCGAGGACGTGGAAGAAGCTCTTGCCGCCCTGCCCCCCGGCCATGCTTTCGAGGTGCCAGATGTTCTGTTTGCAAAGATCAGCGACGACCAGCGCGAGACGTGGCAGGCAGAGTTTTCGGGCAAACGCGACTGACGCTGGTGCACCGGGACGCGCGCGCCCGCTGTTCCGGCAGGTGGTGGCGATTGCGTGCCTTGCGCTGTCGCTTGCCTCGCCGGCCACGGCAGACACCATCAGCCATGCCGACGCCCTGAGGTCTCTCTCGCCGCCCGGCGGCGGGCTTTGGCATGGCGTCTACCCGGGGGGCCGCAGCGGCGAGGAAGACGACATCACGCTGGCCGATGTGCGGGCATATGAACGCGCGGTCGGTCACCGCGTGGCATGGGTCTATTTCTCGAACAACTGGTATCGCTCACCGAGGTTTCCCGGATCGACTGCCCGCTGGATCCGCGACCATGGGGCGACGCCCTATGTCCGACTCATGTTGCGCTCGGACCCGGACCATGACCACCCCGAGCCGAAATTTACGCTGAAACGCATCGCCGACGGTGCGTTTGATCGCGAACTGAGGCAATGGATGCGCGATGCGGCCCGGTTTGGCACGCCTCTGATCGTCGAATTCGGAACCGAGATGAACGGCAGCTGGTTTTCCTGGAATGCCCAGTGGAACGGCCGGGGCAAGGGCGCCGGGCTGTTTGCCGAAGCCTATCGCCATATCATCGACCTGTCGCGCGCGGCGGGCGCCAGCAATATTGTCTGGGTTTTCCATGTCAACTGGTCGGATTGGCCCGACAAACCTTGGAACAGGTTCGAAAACTACTATCCGGGCGATGGGTATATTGATTGGTTTGGGGTTTCGATCTATTCGATGCAGTCCCCCGACGAGACAGAACGCACCCGGTTCAGCCTTGTGGGTCGGACAATAAAGCGGCTAGCGCGTCTGGCCCCGGAAAAACCGGTCATCATTGCCGAATTCGCAACCGATGTGCACAACCCGCGTGAGCCGGCCGGTGTCTGGGCCACATCTGCGTTCAGGCTGATGCTGTCGGGCCGCTGGCCGCAACTTGTCGGGTTCAGCTGGTGGAACGAAACCTGGCAGAACGACGACACCGCCACCCATGACACCGACATGCGGGTGCAGTCCGACCCGGCTCTTGCGGCCGTGTTCCGCCACTATCTGAGCGATTCGCGCGTGCTGCCCTGAGGCCGGGTTCTCAACCGGGCAAACATGTCTTAGGGTTGGGTTGATCCAAACCGAGAGGATGCGACGATGGCGGACCCGCTGAACGATATTGTGACCCGGATTCGCGCGCTCCAACGCGATCTTGACAAGCAGCTGGACGCGCAGCGTGAGAGGTTCCGCTATCAGCTGCGCCGTGGTCGGGTTGTCTTCGATCGCGAAATCAGGCAACGCCACAAGAAATACAAGGTCCGGCTCTGGACCTATATCAAGAATCCGAACTGGCCGGTCGTTCTGACTGCGCCTTTCATCTATGCTCTGATCATCCCATTGGTCTTGCTTGATCTTTTCGTCGCGCTCTACCAACTGACATGCTTTCCGGCATACGGCATCCCCAAGGTCCGACGCCGCGACTATATCGCCATCGACCGCCACTATCTCGGCTATCTGAACGGGCTGGAAAAACTGAACTGTGTCTATTGCGGCTATGCCAACGGCTTGCTGGCGCTTGTCGCCGAAGTCGCCTCGCGCACGGAAGCCTACTGGTGTCCGATCAAGCACGCCCGCCGGCTCCGAGGCACGCATGAGCGCTATCTTGCCTTTGCCGACTACGGCGACGCCGAGCACTACCGCGACCGGCTGCAGCAGCTGCGCGCCGAACTGGCCCGCCTGGAACGCGAATCTCGGGCCATGGGCTGAACCGCGACGTCGCGCCCCCTTGCCGGTGCGGCAAGTTGGCGGCACACTCCCGGCGACGCAAGAATGACAGGAGATTCCCATGGCCGCCATTCCCCCGGTTTGCGATTTCGGCTGGAAGACCCCGGATTTTTCCCTGCCCGCCACCGACGGAAAGACCTATTCACTGGATGACATTCGCGGCCCGAACGGGACTTTGATCATGTTCATCTGCAACCACTGCCCCTATGTCCTGGCGATCATGGACCGGATCATCCGCGATGCCCGTGAGTTGCAGGAACTGGGGATCGGCGTTGCCGCGATCAGCGCAAACGACGCCGTGGCCTATCCGGATGACAGCTTTGAAAACATGAAGAAAATGGCGCAGGCACAGGGCTTTTCCTTTCCCTACCTTTATGACGAAACCCAGGACGTGGCGCGCGCCTATGACGCCATCTGCACGCCGGACTTCTTTGGCTTCAACAGCGATGATGAACTGCAGTATCGCGGGCGCCTGGACGAATCCCGAAAAGAGGCAGCGGGCCCCGGCGTGCGCCGTGATCTGTTCGAAGCAATGAAACAGGTTGCCGAAACCGGCCGTGGCCCAAAAGATCAAATCGCGTCCATGGGGTGTTCGATCAAGTGGAAACAGCCATAGAACCGGAAGCCCGCCGGTTCTGACTGCAAAGACGTGGCGCAGCCATTTCCCACCGGCCCGGTGACCGCTGCATTGGTGTTGCAGGATCAACAATGATCGAATCTTCGGGAGGTTGTCTCGCACTCGCTGTTTGAAAGAAATCGATGATTGTGCAACAAGCTGGATCGTGCTGTTGCTTGGATGATTTTGGACCTTGAGCCCTAGGTTTTCCCAGTATGCTTGCGAGTGCCCGGGGGGGGGGAATACGATGAATTTCAAGAAGGCTTTGCCTCTGCTTGCGTTGCCGGTCGTTTTGGCCGCATGCCAGCAAGAGGTGGACAAGAGCAGCGCGGGCTTTCTGGGGCAAGCCTATGTGACCGACTGGTCCGTCTATGAGGGGGCCGCGGCCTGGCTGCGCAACCAGACGACTTTCACAAACCAGAAAATTACCTGGACCCCTTTTCCAGACGTCACCATAACCAGCAATTCGCTGACCCATAGCCGCGTTGACTACGCCCAGGCCGCCGGCCTGACCGGGGCCGGGCAGGTGATTTCAATCGTCGATGCGGGGTTTCTTGTCAGCCATGATGCGTTGTCAGGAAAAACCATTCACACCGTGGGCGGCGCGAACCTTCCCGTGGCGAGCCACGGCACAACGGTCGCATCGGTTGCCGCCGGGACTGGTAGCGATGGTGAAATGATCGGCGTTGCGCCGGACGCCAACCTGCAATTGGGCGTGTTCACCGATTTCACGGCCATGACAGATGCCAATACACAGGCCAAAGCGCTTGGGGCGATCGTTCAGAACAATTCCTGGGGCTACACCTGGCCTGACGACGGCACCCCGGTGACGGCGACGGCGGAAAATTACAATCGTATTTTCGATTCGCCCTCGGGCGGCGCTTATCTCGCATCGATCAAGAGCCTGGCCCGGGATGCGATCATCGTCTTTGCGGCCTCCAATGATGAGAACCTCACACGGTCCGACATCACCTCGGCCCTGCCGATATTCGAACCGACCCTGGAAGACAGCTGGATCACCGTGGTCAACGCAACCCCGGTTCTGAGTGACGGAAAGGTGGCTTCTGCAACATTGTTGTCCTCGGCCTGCCTTCAAGCCGCCCCATGGTGCATGGCGGCAGATGGAACGGTCTGGGCGGCGGTCGCCAACGATGCGAACCCGCAGGACAATTCGTCATACAGCTACGGCACCGGATCATCCTTTGCCGCACCGCAGGTTTCCGGCGCGATTGCCTTGCTGGCCGAAGCCTTTCCGGACATGTCGGCGCAACAATTGCGCGCGCGGCTGCTGGCTTCGGCTGACAACAGCTTCTTCACCCCGACCGGATTTGTCGAATTCGCTCCGGGTGTGAAGCACGGCTACAATGACATTTACGGCAACGGATTTCTTGATCTCAAGGCAGCCTTGTCGCCGATCGGCAGCGCTTATCTTCCGCAGTCGAACGGCACATACACCAATATCGACAGTCCGGTCCTTGCCAGCGGCGGGATGGCCGGTGACGCCGTGGCAAGCCAGCTGTCCAGGTACGAATTGAAGATTACCGACGCAATGGGCGGCCAGTTTGATCGGCCGGCCAGCATCCTGAGCGCCCAAACCGTCATTTCGCACGATCCTCTGGCGGCCATTCAAGGCATGTTTGCCACGGGACTTGATCCCGACGCTATCGGAGCCTTTCAGGAAAACCCGACATTCGCGCGGTTTTCCTCCGGGCAGGAAGTGACATTCGAGGTTGAAGACACGCGGTTGGCCATGCTGTTGCCGGCCGACGGCAGTGCGGGTGACAGCTACGGGCTTTCCATAGCGCGCGCGATCGATACGGACGCGGGGCGCCTTTACCTTGGGCTGACCTCGATGCGCGAAGGCGACGGCTTTGTCGGCCTGCGCGCGCTCACGCCGTATGCCAGCCTGTCAGGCCGCCACACCGCCGCCACCATGGACTGGGATATCCCCTTGGGAAATCAACAGGTTCTGAATATTTCCGGCAGTCTCGGGGTGGCCAGCCCGATTGAAACCATGACGGATGTGGACCTTTCGCCCGCCCTCTACAATTCATTTTCCATGACTTATGGCGCGCAAGATGTCTTCGGAAAAGGCGATCGGATTGCCTTTGGCATCGGGCTCCCGCAGGCCGTGCAGTCCGGGGGCGCGCAGATCACGGTTCCGGTTTCTGCTCCAGACCGGTCCGGGGCGGTATCATTCGAGACGCTCGATATCGCGCTTGCCCCGGCACAGCGCGAGGTCGATCTGTCCGTTTCCTATGGCTTCGAACTCCAGAAAGGCTCGGACATTGTCCTTCGGGGCGTTCGGCGCCTGAATGATGGCAACATCGCGGGGGCCAACACGTCCGAAGCGGCTATAGCATTCCGATTTGAATTCTGAGAGCCAGGTGCCCGTCGAACCGGGGGGTCAGCCAGATGGTGCGGGCGGTGGGAGTCGAACCCACACGGCCATTCGGCCTTCAGATTTTAAGTCTGATATGTCTACCATTCCATCACGCCCGCGACCGGCGGCGACAATACGGTGTTGTGCAGGAGTGTAAAGTCGCCCCGCCCCACACTTATTTCGCGACCGCAGCTTGACCCCCCGCCGCACTTCGGCCAGCCTGCCCCCATGTTTCCGATCCGAGACCACAACCCGTCCGAAACCCAACCCGTCGTCACGATCACCCTCATCGTGCTCAACGTGGTCATATTCCTGAGCTATGCCACCCTGTTCACCGACGAAAATGCGTTGCGGCAGTTTTTCGACCAATGGGCGATGATCCCGGGAAAGATCACGGCAGGCCAGGCGTATCACACAGTCATAACCTCGATGTTCATGCACGCCAGCTTCATGCACCTTGCCGGCAACATGTTGTTTTTGTGGATTTTTGGTGACAATCTGGAAGACGCAATGGGCCATGTCGGCTTTTTGCTGTTTTACCTTGCCTGCGGAATTCTCGCGGCACTGGCACAGATCATTGCCGCGCCGCTGTCCGATATCCCGACCGTTGGTGCCTCGGGGGCCATCGCGGGTGTCATGGGCGGCTATCTGCTGCTGTTTCCGAAAGCCCGCGTCGATGTGATGTTCGTTTTCGTGATCTTTTTCCAGGTGATATCGGTGCCGGCGTGGTACATGCTGGGCATCTGGTTCGTCATCCAGCTGGTCAGCGGCGTGGGCGTCGACATGTCGGCCGGCGGCGTTGCCTATTGGGCCCATGCCGGTGGTTTCCTGGCCGGGGCTTTGCTGGTGTTGCCGGTGTGGCGTCGTCGCGGGGGCCAGGAGTACTGGCGCGTGACCCAAGGGCACCCACCGCACCCGGAAGCGCACTATCGGTCGGTCCACACCCAGGTGCCGAAAGTGCGCCGCCGCCGTTGAACGCTGCGGCCACTCAGGCGCGGATGATCTTGGAAAACTGTTCGAAAATCACTTCGTTGGCTGCAATGATTTCGCCGCCTTCCAGCAAATCACCCGTTCCCGACAGAGGTTCGACGAGACCGCCGGATTCGCGCAGGATCAGGATCCCCGCCGCGATATCCCAGGAATGAAGCCCGCGCTCCCAAAACCCTTCGTACCGACCAGCGGCGACGTAGGCCAGATCCAGCGCCGCTGCGCCCCACCTGCGCACACCCGCGCACACGGGCATCAGGCGGGCAAGATCCTGGAGCGTTTCCGGCAGGTCGGCCCGGCCGCCAAAGGGGACACCGGTTGCAAAAATCGACTCGATCATGCGTTTGCGCGATGAGACCCTCAGCCGGGTTTCGTTCAGGAATGCGCCCTGCCCTTTTTCGGCGGTGAACATTTCATCCTTGGCCGGGTCGTAGACCACGCCGGCCACGATCTCACCCTTGTGCTCAAGCGCGATGGATACCGCCCAATGCGGCAATCCGTGCAGAAAGTTGGTGGTGCCGTCCAACGGGTCGACGATCCAGCGCCGCGTCGGGTCTTCGCCCTGTTCGGCTTCGCTTTCCTCACCCACCCAGCCGTAGTTCTTGCGCGCCTCGGTCAGTTCTTCTTTGATGATGCGCTCGGCGGCCAGATCGGCCTTGCTGACAAAATCGCCGGCACCTTTCATCGATACCTGGAGATTCTCGACCTCACGAAAATCCTTGACCAGAGAACGGCCAGCCAGGCGCGCCGCCTTTATCATGATGTTCAGATTGGCGCTGCCTTGCATGTCGGGTCCTTCCTCATCGCGTCAACGGCGGCGTATAGGCTGCCGCACCTGCTTTGCCAAGCACATTCCACAAGCACAATCGACAGCCACGTTCAACCGGCCGGCTCCCGACCGCCGGTCCAGCGCCTGGGTCAACTGCGTTGCAGTTTGACCGGCTCGGTCCGGGCCAGGCGCAGCAAATGGGCCATGAACGGGCGGGTGGTGTCCTCGGTGCGGGTGGCTGCATACATCCGGCGGGTGATCCCGGTTTTCGTGAGTGGGCGCGTGATATAGTCGGTGTGGTATCGAATGTCGCGCAAGACCCAATCTGGCAAGACCGTAACGCCGCGGTTGGATGCAACCAGCAGCAAGATCACGGCCGTCAGTTCGACCTGGCGAGTGGCCCGCGGCTCGACCTTGGCCGGCGACAGCAGTTGACTGAACAGATCCAGCCGCGCGCGGTCGACCGGATAGGTGATCAACAACTGGTCACGAAAATCCTCGGCCTCGATGAATTGCTTTTTCGCAAGCGGGCTCTGGGCCGAGGCGACAAACAGCGGCTCATAGTCGAACAGCGGCGAAAACTCGATGCCGGGGATGTTTTCCGGGTCGGAAGAGATCACCAGATCCACCTCCTCGCGCCCAAGTGCGGGCAGGGCATCAAAAGCCAGGCCGGGCCGGATATCTACATCGACATCGGGCCAGGCTTTCCGAAAAGCCTCGAGCACCGGAAACAGCCATTCAAAACAGGCGTGGCATTCGATGGCGATGTGCAATCGCCCGGTCTTGCCCGAGCGCAGGTTGCGAAAATCTTCTTGCAGCGCGGCTACTTCCGGCAGCACCTTTTCCGCCAGGCGCAGAACGCGAAGACCGGCCGCCGACAGTTTCAACGGCTTTGTCCGGCGCACGAAAAGCTCCATTCCTGCCTGCTCTTCAAGCCCCTTGACCTGATGCGACAGCGCAGATTGCGTGATGTTCAGGACATCGGCCGCCTTCGCAAGCCCCCCGGCTTCATGGATCGCCTTGATCGTGCGCAGATGTCTCAGCTCTATGTGCACCTGTCATGCGCCTCATGATGATGATTAGAATTATGAATTTGTTTCACAACTCAACCTGTGAGACAAGGGGCCGAGCAAAAGGATGGCACCCATGACCGAGCCCCGCATTTCTTTCGAGTTCTTTCCACCCAAGTCGCTTCAGGCGTCATTTCGGCTGTGGGAAACGGTGCAGACGCTTGCTCCGCTGGGGCCTGAATTCGTCTCGGTCACATACGGTGCCGGCGGCACCACGCGAAAACTGACCCACGAAGCGGTTGCGACCATTCAGAAAAACTATGGGCTTACAGTTGCGGCGCATCTGACCTGCGTGGATGCCACGCGCGAGGAAACCATGGAAATTGCCGAAAACTACGCGAGATCCGGGGTGACCGAGATCGTGGCCCTTCGGGGCGATCCGCCGGCCGGGAACAAGACGTTCACGCCTCATCCCGACGGGTTTGCCAATTCAAGCGAGCTTGTGGCGGCCCTGGCCGAGACCGGAAAATTCAACATCCGGGTGGGCGCCTATCCTGATCGCCACCCCGAGGCCCGCGACGAGAATTCGGATGTCGAGTGGTTGAAGCGCAAGATCGACGCTGGCGCCTCTTCCGCGATCACGCAGTTTTTCTTCGAAGCCGAGACGTTTTTCCGGTTCCGTGACCGCTGCGAAAAGGCCGGGATCGATGCGCCGATCATTCCCGGCATCCTGCCGATCGAGAATTTCGACAGCGTGAAGTCTTTCGCGCAGCGTTGCGGAACCCGTGTGCCGGGCTGGTTGAACGATGCGTTCGAGACCGCCAGGCGCGACGATCGTCATGACCTGTTGGCAACGGCCGTATGCACCGAACTATGCACCGACCTTCTGGAAGGCGGGGTTGAAGACCTGCATTTTTACACGCTCAACAAGCCCCATCTGGCCCGCGATGTCATTCATGCTCTGGGCCTGGCACCGGCCATGAGCATCGAAAAGGTCGCCTAGGCTCAGGCCGGAATGCGCTGCCTGATGTCGGCGCGCAGGTTGCCCTGATAGGTGGCAACGCTCGGGTGAATGCTCTCGGACGGGTCCTGGCCAACCACCCGCTTCTTGCGATAGATAAAGAGCTTTCCCCAGCCCTGAAACGTGCCGACGGAGGGCGCGTTGACATCTTGCGGGAACTGCGACTGCCATCCGGGTGGCAGCTTGACCCCACATCCTTCCAGCTTTTCCATCATCCAGACGAAGGGGATGTTGGCCAATGGCCGCGCGGCCTTGAAATGCCCCAACTGTCCGCCGATATCGCCATGCGCCCCGCGAAACCAGACCTGTTCAAGCACTCCCTTCCAGTCCGGCCGGCCGGTCCACAAGACCGGCGCATAGGCGCGGCGGGTCTCATCCAGTGCCAGCGCCTGATAGCCGTGCCGGATTGCAGCACCCAGCCTGGTATCATGAAATTCATGGCGCGGCTGCGAGTACCGCCAGAGAATTGGCAGCGGATTGCCAAGCGCCTTGACGGTATCCCAGACGCCGACCATTTCGATCTCGGTCGTCGGGTGGCAGTATTTGTTCGCAAAAGCCCGCGCCGTGGGGCTGTCGGGGTCCGTCTGGTAGTGCCGGTAAACCTGGCGAATATTGCGTTCTGTTGCAAATTCCGGCCGCAACAGCCCGATCCGGTCGATCACCCCGGCCAGTGAGCGCACCGCGAACGCACCGCGCGAATACCCAAGCAGAAATATCCGGTCACCCACCCGGTAACGCGAGGCAATGAACCCGTAGGAACGGCGTATCTGGCGATTGATCCCGCGCCCTTCGGCGACGGCCAGCGCGTCGCGCCAGGTGCGCCATTGCACCCCCTGCTCGTATCGGATCGACAATTGCGCCGCGCCCCCGACGTCACACAACAGCCGATAGGCCAGCCCGGCGTTTGTTTCCAGCCCCGGCTCCAGCGTCGACATGGTCCCGTCGAGAATCACGAAGTGATCAACCCGCCCGCGTTTGAATGGCGCTGTCCGCGTCCGAACCCGCGGCGGCAGCCGCAGCAGTTTGCGGATCAGGCGCTTAAGCCCCATCGTTTGCATCCTTCAACATTTGCCATACCCGCAGGGGCGTGAATGGCGGCTGAGCCCCGACAACACCGTGACCGGCCAGCGCGTCTTCGACCGCATTGGCCACCGCGGCCAGGGCGCCGACCGTCCCGGCTTCGCCACACCCTTTCATTCCAAGATCGTTTGCCGTTGATACCACGGGTTCACTAACAAACCTTATCCACGGCACCTCGGTTGCCCGTGGCATGGCGTAGTCCATGAATGTGGCGCTCTGGAGTTGCCCGTCGCGGTCATGCACCACATGTTCGCAAACTATCTGGCCCAGCCCTTGCGCGACGCCACCATGAATCTGGCCTTCAACCAACAGTGGGTTGATCAGGTTTCCGAAATCATCGACCACGGTGTACTTCACAACTTGGGTCTCACCGGTATCGGGATCTATTTCGACCTCCGAGACATGGGCGCCGTTGGGGTAGGAGCGACCGGGCAAGGTGGCGGTTTTTTCAATACGCAGCAAGTCATCGCGCCCCGCGTCGCGCGCCATTTGCGCAACTTCAAGCACGTCCGGCGTCAGGTTCGACCCTTCAACCCGGAATTTTTCGTCATCAAAGCTCACAGCCTCGCGGTTCAGCCCCAGGCGGTCGGCCAGAAAGGCCGAAAACCGTTCAACAAGCTCGGAACTGGCCGCAAGCGTTGCGTTGTTCTGGCTGGTTGCCGACCTTGACCCACCCGTCCCGCCACCCGAGGCAATCCGGTCACTGTCCCCCTGCACAACCGTTATCCGTTCCGCAGGAATGCCGGTCTGGTCGGAAAGAAACTGCGCAAAAACGGTTTCATGGCCCTGCCCGGCCGACTGCGTGCCGACATAGAGGTTCACCCGCCGGTCGCCGGCAAATTCAATGGCCGCGTTTTCATTTGGCGCGCCAAGTATGGCCTCGATGTAGTAGCACAGCCCCAGCCCCCGCAGCTTGCCGCGCTTTTTGCTTTCGGCCTTCCGCGACGCAAAACCGGCCAGATCGGCCTCTGTGACGGCGCGGTCGAGAACCTTGTTGAAATCCCCGACATCGATCAGCTCGCCTGTGGCCGCCCGATAAGGGAATTTGGCCGCCGGCACAAAATTCTTGCGGCGCAATTCCAGGGGATCGACCCCGAGCACCCGCGCGGCGTGGTCCATCGTTCTTTCAAGAACGTAAATCGCTTCGGGGCGCCCGGCCCCGCGATAAGCATCGACGCAACCTGTATTCGTATGAATGCCCCTTACCGCCAGAAAGATATTTTCGATGTCGTAGGCACCAGTCATGACCTTGTGAAACAGCTCGGTCTGGATGGCCTGGGCAAACCCGGAACTGTAAGCGCCAAGGTTACAGAGCGTCGAGACCTGATAGGCCACGATGCGACCATCCGAATCGAAGCCGAGTTCGGCCTCTGAAACCAGGTCGCGCCCGCCATTGTCGGTCTGCATGGCCTCTGTCCTTTCGGACATCCAGCGCACCGCCCGGCCAAGCTGGCGGGCAGCTTCGGGCAGCACGAAATATTCGGGATAGGGCAATGCCTTCATGCCAAATGCGCCACCGACATCCGGGTTGGTCACCCGAACCTGTCCGCCTTCCAGTCCAAAGGCACGCGCCAGCCGCGCTTTCATGTCCCAGACCCCCTGGCCGTTGACCGCCAGGTGAAGTCGCCCGTCTTCCCATTGCGCGAAACAGCCGCGTGGCTCCAGGGAATTGGCGATAATCCGATTGTCGACGACGCGCAATTGCACGCGGTGCGCGGCGGCGTCCAGAGCGGCGCGTGTGGCCTCCTTGTCGCCGATGGCCCAATCAAAGGCGATGTTGTCGGGCGCTTCTTCGTGCAACGCGGCGCCGCCCGGCGCCAGGGCCACATGCGCCGGCAACTCCTTGAAATCAAGTTCAACAAGCTCGGCCGCATCCATGGCCTGCTCTATCGTGTCGGCGATGATGCAGGCGATCGGCTCGCCCACGAAACGCAGCTTTCCGCCCGCCAGAACGGGACGGGTTGTTTCCCTGACCGGCGAACCATCCCGGTTGGGAACGCGCACGGCCTCCATATCGGTATGCACGAGGCCAGGGCGCAGATCATCAAGCGTCAGGATCAGATGAACACCCGGCGACGCCCGGGCCGCGGCCAGATCAAGCGTCTCGATTTCGGCGTGCGCAACCGGCGACCGAAAGAAACAGGCCCGCAAGGCATCGTCCGGCGCGATATCGTCAATGTAACGACCGTGACCGGTCAGGAACCGGTGATCTTCCACCCGGCGCACGGGTTGGGCCTTGCCGAATTTTTCCAAGTCTGTCTCCGCAGTATGGTCCTGCGGAAAGTCTACCCCGTGGGCGGGTCATGTCCAGCACCGGCCGGTCACGGCGCGAACTGCTCGACGGTTTCGACCCGATTGACGCCAAATCCGTTGAATTGTGTCGCAAGACTACCGGAATAGGCACCCAACCCCTGAAACAACACGAAATCGCCCTCGGAAATATCTTTCGGCAGATCAAGTCTCTGGGGCAACTTGTCGAGGCTGTCGCAGGTCGGGCCAAAAATCGTCCGGGCGCAAAGACTGCCCGTCCGGACCTCGCCCCCGGGTGAGAAAACGGCAATCCGGTTCACTGGACCAACTGCCGGATTTTCGGCAAAACCGCCGTAGATCCCATCGTTCAGAAAGACCGAACCATCCGGTCGTATCGCCTTGATCCGTGTTCCCAGAGCGAAAGCATCCCCCACCAGGCCGCGTCCTGGCTCACACAGCAGATTTGGGGCCACGTCAGGAAATGCCGCACCGGCGGCCGCGGCGATACGGGTGAAGATCCTGTCGAGGTCCGGCCGCTCATCGGCCAGTCGGAAAGACGGAAAGCCACCCCCGACATTCAGGCGGGCAACAGAAACGCCGGCGCGCCGTGCCACGTCGCCCGCCGCATGGATATATGCGTCCCAAACCGCGCCGTCATGGCATTGGGTGCCCGGGTGGAAGCACAAACTCGGGACAAACCCCCGCGCCGCCACCTGTTTCAAAAGCGCGACCGCATCTTGCGGATCAGCGCCAAACTTTGCGCCAAAATCATAGGCCGCCCCCTTGACCGGAAGCCTGAACCGAACCGCAACCTCGACCCCGGCGGGTTCGACCCGGTCGGCAATCTTGTGAAACTCTGCCGCACAATCCACCGAATACGACACGACGCCGGCCTGTCTGGCATGTTCGATCTCATCCGGCGTGCGCACCGGGTTGTTGTAATGCAACGCCGCCATCGGCACGACCGAGCGAACCCGGTCAATTTCCCAGGGCGAGGCGACGTCAAATGCAAGCACACCCAATGCAGCAAGATTTGCCAGCACGGCTTCATCCGGGTTGGCCTTGACCGCGTAGGTCAACTGCCCCGGAAAACCTGCCTGGAACGTCCTGACCGTCCGGGCCAGTTGCGCCGGGCAAAAAAATCCGACCGGCTCGTCGGGCCGCACCTGCGTCAGGAAATTGCGTGGATTTGCCCATATCGTCTTGTCGTTTTTCATCTGCTCACCTCCGGCGTGTCATCGCGCACCTGCCCCAATTCGACCCCATTCAAACGGTCATTTCATCAGTTTTTTTAGTTGTATCGACAGTTTGTTTCGTTAATTTGCCCAAACAGGAGGCAAAATGCCATGGATGACCTTGATCAGAAAATCCTTGCCGCGCTGGCGGCAGACAGCAGCACCTCGACCTCTCAGCTTGCCAGACAGTTTGGCGTTGCCCGTTCGACCGTTCAGGCCCGCATTGAACGGCTGGAAAACTCCGGCACGATCGCGGGCTACACGATCCGGATCGGCAAGGCTGCGATGGAGCGCCGGATCAGGGCCACCGCGCTCCTTCAGATCGAACCGCGCGCCAATGCCGGCATTGTCGGGCGCCTCAAGGCAATTCCGCAGGTCGAGCTGTGCCACACGACAAGCGGCCGCTTCGACCTGATCCTTGAAATCTCTGCGCAAACCACTTCACGGCTTGACGAAATCCTAGACAGGATCGGGGCAATTCCGGGGGTTCGGGGCTCGGAAAGCCTGATCCATCTGAGCACCAGGTTTGACCGATCCGTCTGAGCCGGGCACAACCGGCAAGTTCCGCCCTCTCTGCCGACCGGTGCCCCGGCCCTGAGCCCACCACAGGCATGGATGCACAGACCGGGGCGGGGCGCCGCCCGATGTGCATTGTGAATGCCACGACGACGCACCGCCGGTTTTGTCGAACCGGAACCACGTCCGGGCTTCCCCTTGCCCGCGCCATTCGCTAGACGAAACCGACCAGAAATTTGCGATGGGAACAGACCGGCCATGGGCATGGAAAAGACATTCGACGCAAAACAGGCCGAAACCCGGATTTACGACGCCTGGGAAAAGGCCGGCGCCTTCCGTGCCGGCGCCAATGCTTCGCGCGACGAAACCTACTGCATCATGATCCCGCCCCCGAATGTCACCGGCGCGCTGCACATGGGCCATGCCTTCAACAACACGCTGCAGGACATCCTCGTGCGCTGGCACCGGATGCGCGGCTTCGACACGCTCTGGCAGCCGGGCCAGGACCACGCCGGCATCGCCACCCAGTTGCAGGTGGAAAAGATGCTCGCCGAGGAAAGCAACCTGCGCCGCACCGACATGAGCCGCGAGGACTTCATCGCCAAGGTCTGGGAATGGAAGGGCAAGTACGGCTCGACCATCATCAACCAGCTCAAGCGGCTGGGGGCCAGCTGTGACTGGGAACGCAACGCCTTCACCATGGCCGGCGCCCCGGGCGACCCGCGCACCGGGCACGAGAATTCGCCCGACTTCCACGACGCGGTGCTCAAGGTTTTCGTCGATCTCTACAACAAGGGGCTGATCTTCCGCGGCAAGCGGCTGGTCAACTGGGACCCGCATTTCGAAACCGCGATTTCCGATCTCGAGGTGGAAAACATCGAGATCGACGGCCACATGTGGCATTTCAAATACCCCTTGGCAGGGGGGGCCGAATACGAATACGTCGAGAAGGACGAGGACGGCAATGTTACGCTGCGCGAAATGCGGAATTACATTTCCATCGCTACCACGCGCCCCGAAACCATGCTGGGCGACGGCGCGGTGGCGGTTCACCCATCGGATGAGCGTTACGCGCCAATCGTCGGAAAGCTCTGCGAAATCCCGGTTGGCCCGAAAGAGCACCGCCGCCTGATCCCGATCATCACCGACGACTACCCCGACCCCGACTTCGGCTCGGGCGCGGTCAAGATCACCGGCGCCCATGACCAGAACGACTATGGCGTCGCCAAGCGCAACCACATCCCGCTCTACCGGCTGATGGACACCCGCGCCCACATGCGCGACGACGGCGCGCCCTATGCCGAGGCCGCCGCCCGCGCCCGCGAGATCGCCGAAGGCGCCGACTGGGACGAAGCCGAGATCGACAGCCTCAACCTGGTGCCCGACGAATACCGCGGGCTGGATCGCTTCGAGGCCCGCAAACGGGTGGTTGCCGACATCGACGCCGAGGGGCTGATGATCATGGTCGAGGACAAGAAGATCATGCAGCCGTTCTGCGACCGCTCCAAGGTAGTGATGGAGCCGATGCTGACCGACCAGTGGTATGTGGACGCCGAGAAACTCGCCGGGCCGGCGCGGGATGCGGTCAAGGACGGCCGCATAAAGATCATGCCGCAAAGCGGTGAAAAGGTTTACTTTCACTGGATGGAGAACATCGAGCCCTGGTGCATTTCGCGGCAACTCTGGTGGGGGCATCAGATACCGGTGTGGTATGACGACGAGGGCAACGAATACTGCGCCGCAAGCGAAGACGAGGCGCGCCGGCTGGCCGGCGGCAAGGCGCTCACCCGCGACCCGGACGTCCTCGACACCTGGTTTTCTTCCGGCCTCTGGCCCATCGGCACATTAGGATGGCCCGACAACACCCCGGAATTGCAGAAATATTTCCCCACAGATGACCTGATCACCGGCCAGGACATCCTGTTCTTCTGGGTCGCGCGCATGATCATGATGCAGCTCGAAGTCGTGGGCGACATCCCGTTTCACACGGTTTACCTGCACCAACTCGTGCGCGACGAGAAGGGGCAGAAGATGTCGAAAACGCTGGGCAACGTCATCGACCCGCTGGACACGATCGAGGACTACGGCGCCGACGCGCTGCGCTTTTCCATGGCCTCGATGGCGGCCATCGGCGGGGTGCTGAAGCTCAGCATGGAGCGCGTGAAGGGCTACCGCAACTTTGGCACCAAGATCTGGAACGCGGCGCGCTTTGCCGAGATGAACGCCGCCTTCGGCGCCGCCACGACCGAGCGGATTGCCGACATTTCCGCCTTCCACCCGAAAGCCACCGCCAACCGCTGGATCATCGGCGAGGTTGCGCGCGCCCGCGAAGAGGTGGACGCAAGCCTCGCCGCCTACCGCTTCAACGACGCCGCCAACGCGCTTTACGCCTTCACCTGGGGCAAGGTCTGCGACTGGTATCTGGAGTTTTCCAAACCGCTTCTGAACAGCGACGACGCGCAACTGGTCGCCGAAACCCGGGCCACCATGAACTGGGTGCTCGACCAGGTGCTGATCCTGCTGCACCCTTTCATGCCCTTCCTTACCGAAGAACTCTGGCAAAAACAGCCGGACCGCGCCAAGATGCTGATCCACGCCGACTGGCCGGACTACACCACAGCCGAGCTGCTGGACGCGCAGGCCGACCGCGAGATGAACTGGGCGATTGCGCTGATCGAGGCCGTGCGTTCGGCGCGCATGCAGATGCATGTGCCCGCCGGCCTCAAGATCCCGATGCTGCAGATCGACCTCGACGCAGCCGGGCAGCGCGCCTGGACCAACAACGAAGCCCTGATCAAGCGCATGGCCCGTATCGACAGCCTGGCCCAGGCGCCCGAGGTGCCCAAGGGCGCGATCACCGTGCCGGTCGAAGGCGGCACCTTCGCCCTGCCGCTGGCCGATATCATCGATGTCGACGCCGAAAAGGAACGGCTGCAAAAATCGCTCACCAGGCTGGAAAAGGAAATCGGCGGGCTGTCCGGGCGCCTCGACAACCCGAAATTCGTCGAAAGCGCACCCGAAGCCGTGGTCGCCGAAGCCCGCGACAACCTGAAAGCGCGCACCGAAGAAGCCGACAAGCTGAAAGCGGCGCTGGCCCGTCTCGACGACCTGCTCTGATTTTCTTCTTTTCGAAAAATATCCCCGCCGGAGGCACCGCGACCGCCGCAGGCGGGCGCAAAACAAAAAAAATGCCGCCGCAGGCGGCGCCGCTGTCTAACGAAGAACCACCCGCTCCACCGCGCGCATCATGCCGAGCGACTTGTCATAGACCAGCGTCAGGATGCGCCGGGTCGCCGGTTGGCGGGCGATCTGGGGCAGGCCGCGCAAGGTGGCGGCGGCGGTGCTGGCGGCGATGAAACCGCGGCGGGTCAGGTTGGCCATAAAAAGGCTCCGGTAGTTGCGAACCGTTCTCATGTGAGCATCGGGGGCGCGAAATTCAAGTGCGCGCTTGATGCAGGGCCGGAATTTGGCTTTGATCGCGCCACCAGCAAAGCCCCGGGGGAAAAGATGAACGGACCGCGTTACACGAAACTGGCCGAGAGCCTGCCGGCCTCTGTTCCCTTCGTCGGACCCGAGGCGCAGGAGCGCGCGCGAGGGGCGCCCTTCGTGGCGCGGATCGGGGCCAATGAAAACGTCTTTGGCCCCTCTCCGCGGGCCATTCAGGCGATGCGCGAGGCGGTGCCCAGCACCTGGATGTACGGTGACCCCGAGAGCCACGAACTGCGCAGCGCTCTGGCCGACTTTCACGGGGTGGGCTTTGAAAACGTGATGATCGGCGAAGGGATCGACGCGCTGCTCGGCTACCTGGTGCGCCTGTTGGTCGCGCCGGGCGACCGGGTGGTGACCTCGGCGGGCGCTTACCCGACCTTCAACTACCACGTGGCCGGGTTTGGCGGCGAGCTGGTCTGCGTGCCCTACAAGGACGATGCCGAGGACCCGGAGGCGCTGATTGCGCGCGCGGGCGAGGTCGGGGCCAAGCTGGTCTATCTTGCCAATCCCGACAATCCGATGGGCAGCTGGCATTCGGCCGAGGTGGTTCAGCGGATGATCGAAGCGGTGCCCGCGGGCTGTTTGCTGGTGCTGGACGAAGCCTATGTGGAATTCGCCCCCGACAAGACTGCCCCAGCCCTGGACGCCAGCGATCCGCGCCTGATTCGGTTTCGCACGTTTTCCAAGGCTTACGGCATGGCCGGTGCACGCGTGGGCTATGCCTTGGGCGCACCCGATCTGATCGATGCCTTCAACAAGGTCCGCAACCATTTTGGCCTGTGCCGGATCAGCCAGGCGGGTGCCCTGGCCGCGCTGGCCGACCAGGGCTGGCTGCAGCAGACCATCGCCAAGGTCGCAAGATCGCGCGACCGGATTGGCCGGATCGCGGCCGAAAACGGGCTGCTCGCCCTGCCATCCGCCACCAATTTTGTCGCCATCGACTGCGGCCGCGATGGCACATTTGCCAAGGCTGTAATGAACGGGCTGCTCGAACAGGGAATTTTCGTTCGCGCCCCGTTCGCATCCCCTCAGGATCGCTGCATTCGCATCAGCGCCGGGCGACCGGAAGATCTTGATCTCCTTGCCGCCGCCTTGCCAAAGGCCCTGGATTTCGCTGTCAGGAACGCCACATAAGCCTATGTATCTGCAAGTATTTTCGCAGCTTCCTCAAGTGCTCCGGCCGCATGGGGAATTTGCAGCGCCAGCAGCGCAGTCTGCAGCGCGCCAATGACCCCCAGCACCATGTGCTTGTTGACATGTCCCAT
>JALSJL010000170.1 GCA_026989405.1 Marinosulfonomonas sp.
CCACATGGCTGTCAGGCGCAACGGAGCCCGCTGCAAAAATCGCCTTGTTACAGTGATCAAGCGCGGCAAGCTGCGCCGCGATGATCGGTTCCTGACGAAGCGCGCGGGCCAGATCCGGGTTCGACAGCACAGCCGGCGCGTGAAGGTTGATCAACTGGCCGCCCAGACGCAATGCCATGTGGGCAGAGCAGATTTCGGCGGTAAACCCGTATGGTGTGGCCATTGACCCCACCAATTGCAAAACTGTCAGGTCGGGGATGGACGTCGTCGCGATGGCTTCTGCTACCTGAAACACCGACCGCCCCCAGGCAACGCCCAGCTTGTCGCCTGGCGCCAGCAGGCTCGGCAGCCAATCGGCCGCCCCACGGGCCACCCGCAGCAGTGTTTCGTTTTCGCCGCGCGGATCGTCTGGCACGACATAAGCCGCCCGCAGGTTGAACCGTGTCCGAAGTTCCCGGGCCAGACGGTGCGCCGTAAAAACCTCGGGCGCCAGGGCGATCCGCACATATCCGCGCTCTCGTGCTTCCTGCAGGTAGTTGACGACGGTTGCCCGAGATACCTTCAGGCGCCTGGCAATCTCCGCCTGGTTCAACCCGTCGTGATAATACAGCCAGGCGGCTTCAACGACGATGCTTTCGCCGCTGAATTGTCCCGATGTTTGTCTTCGCGTTACCATGCCGAAGCGACCCTTGTTTTTTATATTTGACATCACATCCTGACATTTGTCAAAACAGCGGCGCGATCCGAGGGCACCCGGCGGAAGGAAACATGACATGGTCCGTAACAGATGGGACGAGGCAAAAGCAAAGAGTCTGGTTGCCGCGGCGGGCCCGGATGCGGCTGACCAGCAACTGGCGCTGCGGGTCTACACCTCGCGGCTGATCGGCTCTGACACGGACCTGGTGCTGCATGGTGGCGGAAATACATCCTGCAAGGTAAGGCGGCGCGACATACTTGGTCGTGAAATTGATGTGCTGCATGTCAAGGGGTCGGGTTGGGATCTTGGGGTGATCGAGGCCCCAGGTCTGCCCGGTGTGCGGCTTGACCGGTTGCAAGAGCTGCGTGCGCTTGACGCCCTGTCAGACGAAGACATGGTGAATTTGCAGCGTTCTGCACTGCTGGACAGCACCTCGCCCAATCCATCGGTCGAAACGCTGTTGCACGCTTTTCTGCCACACCGTTTCATTGACCATACGCACGCGACGGCAATGTTGGCCCTGGCCGACCTGCTCGATGCCGAAACGGTGGTTAAAGAGCTTTTCGGCGGCCGGATCGCCTGCGTGCCCTTCATCATGCCCGGGTTTGAACTGGCAAAAGCCGCAGCCGAGGTCTTTGACAACCACCCCGACGCCGAGGGTCTGTTGTTGCTCAAACATGGCCATTTCGCCTTCGGCGACAGTGCAAGGGAAAGCTACGATCGGCTGATCGAACATACAAACATCGTTGAGCGCTGGCTTGAAGAACGGGCGGGTCTTGTGCCGGCTGCAGCCGTTGGGGAAAGCCGTGAAATGAGCGAACGTGCTGGCGGAGTGCTTCCTCTCTTGCGCGGCATACTGGGCGACAGGGCCGCTGATTTCACCGGCAACCCCGACCATCCAATGCCGGTCATGAACCTGAGAAACGGCGAGAACGTGCAGGAGTTCCTGGCGCGTGAGGATCTTGAAACGCTGGCCACGCGCGGCGTTCCGACGCCCGATCATGTGATCCGCACAAAGAACCGTCCGCTCTATCTGACAGCTGAAACTCTGGCCGGCGGTCGTGAAGCGATTGCCGCGAAAGTTGACCGCTACATTGCCAGCTACCGGCAATATTTCGACGAAAACAACGCCCGTTCTGGCGGCGCCAAGCAGCTGTTGATGCCGACCCCGAACCTTGCGTGGATCCAGGGCGTGGTCGGCATGTCGGCCAATGCAAAGGCTGCCAGTGCCGCTTCGGACCTGGCGGCGCAGGCCATGCAGGCGATGGGCTGGGGCGAGGCCGCTGGCGGCTATCATCCGGTCGATGAGGCGCGGTTGTTTGACATGGAATACTGGTCGCTGGAACAGGCCAAGCTGGGCAAGGGCGCGCCCCCGCCATTGCAGGGGCGCGTCGTGATGATCACAGGTGGGGCCGGGGCCATCGGACTGGCCACGGCGCGCGCTTTCGCAGCGCAGGGCGCGGACATTTTTCTTGTCGACCTGTCACAAGAGGCGCTGGATGGCGCACTGACCGATCTTGGCGGGTTTCATGCCGGGCTGGCGCTGGACGTGACAGCGCCCAATGCAGCCGAACAGGCGCTGGACGCCTGCATCCGTGCCTTTGGCGGGCTGGATATTCTGGTCTCCAATGCCGGTGCCGCCTGGTCTGGCGAAATGCTGGATTTGCCGGACGAAACCCTGCGCAAGAGCTTTGAGCTCAACTTCTTTTCGCACCAGGCCTTCGCCATTGCCGCAGCGCGGCTGTTTGACCGGCAGGGCCGCGGCGGGCAGATCCTCTTCAATGTCTCCAAGCAGGCCGTGAATCCCGGCAAGAGTTTCGGCGCCTATGGGCTGCCCAAGGCGACCACCTTTTTCCTGGTGCGCCAACTGGCACTGGAACTGGGTGCCAGAAACGTGCGGGTAAACGGCGTGAATGCAGATCGTATCCGCTCCGGGCTTCTGGATGATGCCTTTGTTGCCGAGCGGGCCAGGGCGCGTGGCGTCACCGAAGCCGCCTACATGGCCGGCAACCTTCTGCGCCGCGAAGTGGAAGCCCGCCACGTCGCCGATGCATTCGTGTCGCTGGCAAGGGCCGAGCGCACAACGGCGCACGTCATGACGGTCGACGGCGGCAACATCGAAGCCGCCTTGCGTTAGGCGCTTGGCAAGACAGCGGTCGCTTCGATTTCCAGCAAGGCCTCATCCTCGATCAGCCCGGCGACAACAACCATGGTCATCGCGGGAAAATGCCGGCCAAAAACGCGCCGGTAGATCTCACCGACCTCTTTCTGGCGCGCAAGATACTCGTGCTTGTCGAGAACATACCAGGTGAGTCGGGTGATATCCGTCACCTGCCCACCCGCTGCGTGGACAACCGCGGCAATGTTGCCGAGCGCCTGTTCCATCTGGCCAATGAAGTCGTGGCGCTCGAACTTCTGGTGTTCGTTCCAGCCGATCTGCCCGCCGATGAACAGCAGGCCATTTTGGGTGAGCATTCCGTTTGCGTAACCTTTGGCGGGGGTCCAGCCATCTGGTTGAACAGTCTTGTGGGTCATGTGGGGTCTGCCTCCAGAAAGGGTTGGACCGCCTGGCGAATGGCGCCGGGCCAGCGGGTGGGTTTGCCGTTTGCGTCGACAAGCACGAGCGTCGAGGTCGCGCGAAGTCTCAGTTCGTCTGCACAGCGGGCCTGAAAAACCAGGCCCAGGCTGGTTGCGCCCAGCGCCGAGCACGAAAGCGCGAAATCAAGCGCGTCCCCGTGCCGGCTGGGCGCGGGAAACCCGGCTTCGATCCGGGCTGTCGGAACTGCGTGGTCCTGGTGCAGATCCTGAAAAGGCCACCCCAGGGCGTCGCCGAAAAACGCTTCGACACAATCGTTCAGCATTTCGAAGTAGCGGGGGTAAAACACCAGACCTGCGGGGTCGCAGTCACGAAACAGAATCTTGCGATGAACCGTGAACTTCATGTGTCAGACCCCAATGTAACGATCGGTGATATCGGGCTGCAATGTATCCATCGCACCGCTCCAGACGGTTTCACCCTTTTCAAGGATCGTCGCGCGGTCTGCGGCTTTCGACAACTCTTGCAGCGATTTGTCGACCACCAGGATGGATAGCCCGCTTTCGTGTTTCAGGGCCAGGATGGCGGCCCAGATTTCCTGTCGGACCACCGGCGCCAACCCTTCGGTTGCTTCATCCAGCAACAACAACTGCGGGTTTGTCATCAGGGCGCGCCCGATTGCCAGCATCTGTTGTTCGCCGCCCGAAAGCGTGGCCGCACTTTGCGTGTGGCGTTCTGCAAGGCGGGGAAACAGGGCGTGGACGCGGCCAATGTCCCAATGGCCCGGACGCGCGGCGGCGACAAGGTTTTCGGCAACCGTCAGGCTCGCAAAGCACCGCCGGCCCTCGGGCACCAGCCCGATCCCCAGCCGTGCCGCCTGATATGAGGCGAGCGCAGCGATGTCGCGGCCAGCAAACTGCAAGCGGCCTTCGGAATGGCGCAGCATGCGGCAGATCACCTTGATCGTTGTGCTCTTGCCCATGCCGTTGCGGCCCAGAAGGGCCATCACTTCGCCTTCGCGAACGTCAAGGTCCACGCCAAAGAGCGCCTGAGAAGCCCCATAGAAGGCCGTGATCTTTTCAAGCGAAAGCAGGCTCACGCGTCTTCCCCCAGATAGGCGCGGCGCACCTCGCGGTCGGCGCGGATCTCGTCGACAGTGCCGGTGGCGATGAGCCGGCCATAGACCAGAACACTGATCCTGTCAGCCAGCGCGAAAACCGCATCCATGTCATGTTCGACCAGCAGGATGGGCGCTTCGCGGCGCAGTTCTCCCAGAAAGGTTGTCAGCCGTTTGCTGCCCCCGGCCCCCAGACCCGCCATCGGCTCATCCATCAGGAAGGCGCGGGGTTTGAGGGTCAGGGCAACGGCAACTTCAAGTTGGCGGCGCTGGCCGTGCGACAGCTCGGCGGTCTGTCTGGCGGCAAGGTCTTGCAGGCCCACGCGGGCCAGGGCCTCGGTCGCCCGTGCGAGCAACGCCGTGTCCTTCAGAACCGGCCGGAAAAACCGAAAGGCGCGGCCTGTTGCCCCGACGGCCCCCAGAAGGGCGTTTTGCAACACCGTGTGTTCCATTGCCAGTGCCGAAATTTGAAACGTGCGCCCCAGCCCGCGCCGTGCCCGGGCGACGGTATCAAGCCGCGTCACGTCTTCGCCGTTGAACAGGACCGAGCCCTCGTCGGGCGCCAGAGACCCCGCAATCTGGGCAATCAGGGTCGATTTCCCGGCGCCATTGGGCCCGATCAAGGCATGGATTTCACCAGCTCTCAGGTCCAGAGACACACCGTCGGATGCCGTCAATGCGCCAAACCGTTTGGTCAGGTTGCGGGTTTCCAGAACAGGCTCAGTCATGCGCGACCTCGCGTCCGGCCAGCGTTCCGATCAGTCCGCCCCGGGCAAAAAGCACGACGGCCAACAAGAGGAACCCTAGATAGATTTGCCAGAATTCGGACAGCCCGCCCAGGAAATGTTCAAGCAATATGAACAGGGCGGCGCCCGCGACCGGACCAAACAGCCGGCCCACACCGCCCAGGATCACGAAGATGATGATCTCGCCCGAAGTCTGCCAACTGAACATCGTCGGGCTGACAAACCGGTTGAGATCGGCAAACAGCGCCCCCGCCAGACCGGTGATGGCACCTGAAATGGTGAAAGCCACCAGCCGAAGGCGGAAACTGTCGATCCCGACGGTCAGCACCCGTGTTTCGCTTTGCCGGGCTGCGGTCAGGGCCAGGCCGAACGGTGACCTGGAAATTCGCGATGACGCGAAAAGAGCCAGCGACAGCAGCACGAAACAGATCGCGAAGAACTGGATCGGGTCAAGCGTGTTCAGCCCGGGAAACCCGTTGCGGACATAGATCGAAAGCCCGTCTTCGCCACCATAGGCGGGCCAGCTGATCGTGAAAAAGAAGAACATCTGCCCGAAGGCCAACGTGATCATGATGAAATAGACCCCCGACGTTCGCAGGCTGAGTGCGCCGATCACCAGGGCTGCCAACGCGCTGGTGACGATTGCCACAAGCCAGATTACCGGCATGGATTTCGTTCCTTCGATCAGGAACGGGCTTTCCAGCAGCGGGGAATAGTCCTGGGCGTGACTGGCCAGAATACCCATGGCGTAGCCGCCGATTCCGAAGAATATCGCATGCCCAAGGCTGACCAGCCCGCCAAGGCCCAGCGCGATATTCAGCCCAACCCCGGCCAGCGACAGGATTGCGACGCGTGTCGCCAGCGTGATGGTAAACGGCTCATCCGCCACCCAGGCCCAAAGCGGCACCAACAGGAGCGCGCCCATGATGACCGCGTTGAGAAGGGTCTCGCGCCTCATGTGCCGGCTCCGTAAAGGCCAGTGGGCCGAAAGATGAGAACGCCGGCCATCAGGATGTAGATCAGCATGGAGGCCAGGGCCGAACCGACGGATGCAGCGGCCGACGGCTCAAGAAATGCGCCGAAAAGAACCGGCAGCAGAAATCCCCCCAGGGTATCTGTCAGCCCGACCAGCAAGGCACCCACCAGCGCCCCCTTGATCGAGCCGATGCCGCCGATGACGATGACAACCAGCGCCAGGATCAGGACAGGTTCGCCCATGCCCACCTGAACCGACTGGATGGCGCCGACCAATGCCCCCGCCAGCCCGGCCAATGCCGCGCCAAGGGCAAAGACCAATGTGTACAGGCGCGAAATATCGACGCCCAGTGCCGCGATCATTTCCCTGTCATTTTCGCCGGCCCTTATGCGAATACCGATGCGGGTGCGCGAGATCAGCAGGAACAGGCCGGCTGCGACCGCCAGACCAACGGCAATGATGAGCAGGCGGTAGACGGGATACTGGATGCCGCCCGGCAGGGTGATGGGCCCGGCCAGTGCTGCCGGCACCTGCAGATAAAGCGGAAAAGAGCCGAAGACCCAGCGTGTGCTCTCGGAAAAGATCAGGATCAATGCGAACGTGGCAAGGACCTGGTCCAGATGCCCGCGGTCATAGAGCCGCCGGATCACAAGCAGTTCAATCAGCGTTCCGGCCAGGGCGGCCGCAGCCAGGCTGGCCACCAGAGCCAGCAGAAAAGACCCGCTCCAACCCGCCACCGCCGCTGCCGCGAAGGCGCCGACCATGTAAAGCGAGCCATGCGCGAGATTGATCAGGCCCATGACCCCGAAAATGAGCGTCAGGCCGGCCGCCATGAGAAACAGCATGATACCGAACTGCAGCCCGTTCAGGGCCTGTTCCATCAAAAGGACAAGAGACATCAGAAAGCGCCTTCCCAACTGACCGGGCGGCTTGCAGCCGCCCGGCCGGTCCGTGCTACATCTTGCACTCATCGACATAGGCATTCGAGTAGTCCTCGAGCGCCGTGCCGATGATCTTGTTGGTAAACACATCGCCTTCCTTGATCACCTCGCGGACATAGATGTCCTGGATCGGGTGGTGGTTGGATGCAAAGGCGAAATCACCGCGCACTGAATCGAACTCGGCCGCTTCAAGGGCCGCTTGAAAAGCCGCCGCATCGGTGATGTCGGCCTTTTCCATTGCGCTCAACAACAGGTTTGCCGTGTCGAAACCCTGTGACGCATACAGCGATGGCAAGCGGCCATATTCAGCCTGGAAGCCTTCGACAAAGGCCTGGTTGGCCGGGTTGTCGATGTCCTTGTTCCATTGGCTCGTGTTTTTCACGCCCAGGGCCGCGTCACCAACCGCCTGCAGAATGCCCTGGTCAAAACTGAAGGCCGGCCCGACCAGCGGCAAGTCGACACCGCTGCCCTTGTACTGCTTGAGAAAGGCGATGCCCATGCCGCCGGGCAGAAAGAAAAACACGCTGTCCGCCCCGCTGGCCCGGATCTGCGCGATCTCCGAGGCATAGTCCTTCTGGCCGAGCTTGGTAAACAGCTCTCCGGCCAATTCGCCCTTGTAGAACCGCTTGAACCCGGTCAGGGCGTCTTTTCCGGCCGGATAGTTGGGGGCAAGGATAAAGGTTTTTCCAAAGCCCGCGTCATTTGCATAGGCCCCGGCGGCCTCGTGCAAATTGTCGTTTTGCCACGCGACATTGAAGTAAAGTGGGCTGCAGCCTTTTCCTGCCAAGGCCGAAGGGCCGGCATTGGGGGACAGATAGAATTTGCCCTGCGCAGTTGCCGCCGGGACCACCGCCATGGCCAGATTTGACCAGATGATGCCCGTCAGCACATCGACCTTGTCCGACTGGATCATCCGGTCTGAAAGCTGAACCGCGATGTCGGGCTTGCGCTGGTCATCCTCGATCACGACCTCGACATTGTCGGCGCCGGCCATCTTGAGCGCCAGCATGAAGCCGTCGCGCACATCGATGCCCAACCCCGCGCCACCACCCGAAAGCGTGGTGATCATGCCGACCTTGACCTTGCCACCATGGGCTGCGGCAAAGGCTCCGCTTGCCATGGCCGCCATCGAGGCCGCGAGTATCAGTGACTTCAGTTTCATGGTCTTCCTCCCGTTGGTTTTCTTTTCTTGTGCACCGGCGTTGATTAACGCGCCAATGCTTCCGTCATTCAAGCACTATTGCCGTTAGCCGTGTCCGCCTGTTGCTTCAGCCGGAACCGCTGGATCTTGCCGGTTTCGGTTTTCGGCAGGCTGTCGCAAAACACGACCGAGCGTGGATACTGATAGGGCGCGATCTGCTGTTTCACATGGTCCTGCAGCGCTTTTGCCGTTTCTGCGTTGCGTGGCGCACCCTTGGCCAGCACCACATGCGCCTGCACGATCTGTCCGCGCGCCTCGTCCGGCACCCCGATGACCGCGCATTCCACCACATCCGGGTGCGACAGCAGCGCCGCCTCTACCGTCGGGCCGGCGATGTTGTAGCCCGCGGACACGATCATGTCGTCGTTGCGGGCGGCGAAATGCAGGTAGCCCTCGTCGTCCTGCCAGAAGCTGTCGCCGGTGATGTTCCATCCGTCCTGCACATAGTCGGCCTGTCGCGGATCGTTGAGATAGCGACACCCGGTCGGCCCGCGCACCGCCAGCCGGCCCACTTCGCCCGGCGGCATGTCTGTCCCGTCGGGTCCGATCACCCGCACCTGATAGCCCTTCACGGGCTTGCCGGTGCAGGCCGGGCGGTGATCGTCAAAGCGGTTGGAAATGAAGATGTGCAACATTTCCGTCGCGCCGATCCCGTCGAGCATCGGCTTGCCGGTCTTGGCGATCCATTCCTCATAGACAGGTGCCGGCAGGGTTTCGCCGGCCGAAACCGCTGCGCGCAGGCTGGACAGGTCCGCGCCCTCGTCCATCGCCCGCAGCATGGCGCGATAGGCGGTGGGGGCCGTGAAACAGACCGTGGCGCGGTATTTCTCGATGATTGCAATCATGTTTGGCGGGCTGGCGTTTTCCAGCAGCGTCGCGGCGGCCCCGAAGCGCAGCGGAAAGATCGCCAGTCCGCCCAGGCCGAAGGTAAAGGCCAGCGGCGGCGAGCCGACGAAAACGTCGTCCGGCGTGACCCCGAGCACCTCGCGCGCATAGCCGTCGGCGATGATCAGCAGGTCGCGGTGGAAATGCATCGTTGCTTTCGGCTCACCCGTGCTGCCCGAGGTGAAGCCGAGCAGCGCAACGTCATCGCGTCCGGTCTGCACAGCGTCGAAATGCACGGGTTTTTCCAGCGCCAGCCGGTCCAGTTCGGCGTCGTGGTTCATGGTGCCGTCAAAGCCGACGACGCGTTCCAGAAACGGGCTTTCGTCGGCGCAGGCCTGCAATTCGTCCATCAGCCGCGTGTCGCACAATGCGAGACTAACCCGGGCTTTTTGCGCAACCTTGCCCAGCTCACCCGCCCGCAGCATCGGCATGGTGTTCACCACGACAGCGCCCGCCTTGGTGGCGGCCAGCCAGCAGGCCACCATCGCCGGGTTGTTGGCCGAGCGGATCAGCACCCGGTTGCCCGGCCTGACGCCCAGATCGTCGACCAGCACATGTGCCAGGCGGTTGGTCCAGTCGGCCAGTTCCTTGTAGGTCCGCCGCCGGCCGTTACCGATCAGCGCGGTGCGGTCGCCAAACCCTTTTTCAACCATCGCATCGGTCAGCTCGTGCCCGACATTCAGCCGCTCGGGGTAGTCGAACCCGTCCAGCAGGAAAACCGGCCATTGATCGGGCGGTGGCAGGTTGTCACGGGCGAAGGTATCGACATGGGCAGATGGCGAAAGCATGGTCTCAATCTCCCTCGTGGGCCGCCAGCGTGGCGCGCGCGATGATCAGTTTCTGCACGTCCGAGGCGCCCTCGTAGATGCGCAAGGCGCGGACTTCGCGATACAGCCGCTCGACGGTTTCGCCCGACTTCACCCCGTCCCCGCCATGTAGCTGCACCGCCATGTCGATCACCCGCTGGGCCGTCTCGGTGGCGTGCAGCTTGGCCATCGCGGCTTCACGGGTGATGCGCGGTGCGCCGGCGTCCTTGGTCCAGGCGGCGCGATAGATCAGCAGGGCGGCGGCGTCGATACCAAGCGCCATATCGGCGATATGGCCCTGAACCATCTGCAGCTCGGCCAGGGGGGCCCCCTGCACATGGCGTGTTTTTGCCCGGTTCAGTGTCTCATCCATGGCCCGGCGCGCGAACCCGAGCGCTGCGGCACCCACCGTCGGGCGAAAGATGTCCAGCACCGACATGGCCACCTTGAAGCCGCTGCCAGGTGCGCCGATCAGGGCGGAGGCGGGGATGCGACAGTCGGCAAACTCCAACCGCGCCAACGGGTGCGGGGCAATGGTCTCCAGCCGTTCGACAACGCGTAGCCCGGGGGTGTCGGCGGCCACCACAAAGGCAGAAATACCGCGCGCGCCCTCGGCCTCGCCCGTGCGTGCAAAAACCGTATAGACATCGGCAATCCCGCCGTTGGATATCCAGGTCTTTTCGCCATTCAGCACAAAGCTGTCGCCGTCGGCCTGTGCTGTCATCGTGGAACTGGCCACATCCGAACCTGATTGCGGCTCGGTCAGGGCAAAGGCGGCAATGGCTTTGCCAGCGCGGGTCAGCGGCAGCCATCGGGCCCGTTGATCCGGAGTTCCGAAAAGTGAAATCGCCCCGGTGCCCAGCCCCTGCATGGCAAAGGCGAAATCGGCCAGCCCGTCGTGACGGGCAAGCGTTTCGCGCGCCAGACAAAGCGTGCGGACATCCAGCGCATCGCCTTCGTCCGGCGCCGTGTGCTGAAGCCAGCCGCCATCTCCAAGGGCCCGAACCAGGGTGCGGCAGGTCTCGTCCATGTCGCCATGATCGATCTTGTCGAGATTTGCATGTGCCCATGCGTCAAGGCGGTCGGCCAACGTCTTGTGGCGCGGCTCGAGAAATGGCCAGTCCAGGAAACTGCGGTCAGCCATCAGTTGCCCTCAAACTTCGGTTTTTCGCGTTTGACGAAAGCCTTGTAAGCGCGCTCGAAATCGCGGGTCTGCATGCAGATCGCCTGTGCCTGGGCTTCGGCCTCGACCGCCTGTTCGATCGACATCGACCATTCCTGCGCCAGCATGGTCTTGGTCATCATATGCGCGAAGTTCGGACCGTCACGCAGCTGTCGGGCCAGGGTATGTGCCTCTCGCTCAAGCGAGCCTGCATCCACGACCTGGTTGTAAAACCCCCAGGCCGCCCCTTCTTCGGCGCTCATGCTGCGCCCTGTGAACAGCAGTTCTGCGGCCCGCCCCTGCCCAATGATGCGCGGCAGCATCGCACAGGCCCCCATGTCGCATCCGGCCAGCCCGACCCGCGTGAACAAGAACGCCGTTTTCGCATCGGGGGTCGCCAGGCGCAGGTCGCAAGCCATCGCGATGATCGCCCCGGCACCGACACAGATGCCATCGACCGCGGCAATCACGGGTTTGGTGCAGGCGACCATTGCCTTCACCAGATCGCCGGTCATCCGGGTAAAAGCCAGCAGCTCCTTCATGGTCATCCGCGTCAGCGGCGCTATGATGTCATGCACGTCGCCGCCCGACGAAAAATTACCGCCGTTCGAGGCAAACACCACCACATCGACATCTTCGACATAGGGCAAGGCGCGAAACCAGTCGCGCAGTTCGGCGTAGCTTTCAAATGTCAGCGGGTTTTTCCGGTCGGGCCGGTCAAGCGAGACAGTGGCTATGCGGTCTTCCACCTGGCACCGAAAATGCCGGGTTTGCGTGGCGGCCATGGTCATGCCCCGTCCTCCATGTAATTCAGCGCAACATCAAGACGCGCGCTCAGTTCGTCGACCTCGGCTGCCTCAAGCCCGCACAACAGATCATCCACCCAGCTTTCATGTGCACGGGCCTGGCGCGAAAATTCTTCCCGCCCCTTGCGTGTCAGCCGAACCAACGACGCGCGGCGGTCGCCGGGCACGGGCACGCGAACGACAAACCCCCTGCTGACCAGCCAATCGACGATCCCGGTGACATTTCCGTTCGAAACCTTCAGCACGCCTGAAAGTTCGCTCATTTTCAGACCCTTTTCATAGCGGTTGAGCGCGGCCATGACATCGAACCGGGGCAAGGTCGTTGCAAATTCGCGCCTCAGGTTTTCCCGCAGTTCGGTTTCGATCCGGCGCGTTGTTTTCAAAAGCCGCAGCCAAAGCCGCAGCCGGGCCTTGGCGGCCGGGTCGGGGTTATTCTTCGTCACCGGGGGGGTCATGTCTCTCCTCCTGACAGCGGCAGGGCGTGCCCATTGACCGAACGCGCCGCGTCACTTGCAAGCCATAGCGCCGCCGCCGCAACCTCGTCGGTCTGAATGAAACGGCCCTGCGGGTTGGATGCGCGAAGCGCTGCCGCCGCTTCATCCTGCGATCTGCCGGTTCGGGTCACGATGGTGCTGATCGACTGTTCAAGCAGCGGCGTGTCCATGAAGCCGGGGCATATCGCATTGACGGTTATCCCGGTTTTGGCCAGCTCTTGTGCCAGCGCGCGGGTCAGACCGACGACACCGTGTTTGGCGGCGACATAGGTGCTGGCATAGGGGTAGCCTTTCAAACCGGCGGTCGATGCGATTGCGATCAGCCGTCCGGTGCCGGCCTGAACCATGTCAGGCAGACAGGATTGCCAAAGATTGAAGACCCCGCCCAGGTTTACCGCCAGCATCGCATCAAGATCAGCCGGGGTCATCTTGCTGAAGGGCTTGCTTTGCGCCGCCCCGGCATTTGCAATGGCTGCATAAACCGGGCCGTGCAGGTTTCGTGCCGATCCAAGGGCGTTGTCCAGGCTGTCACGGTCGGTCACATCGCAGGCAAGACCCGCGGCCCCGGTCGCCGTGCTGACCTGATCCAGCGGGGGTTGGCGCCGCCCGAGAACAGTGACTTTGCATCCCGCCTCGGCAAACTGAACCGCCATCCGCGCGCCGGCGCCTGTGCCCCCGCCGGAAATAACGATATGCTTGCCCGACAGTTCCACGTCAAACCCGGATCATTTCGGCTTCGCGGTCGGCAAGACGCCAGGCCTGGTCGCGCCCCGGAAGATATGGTTTCGGCCATTGCGCATGCCTGTCGCCGATTGCAGCGCCCTGATGCAGTGTCCAGAACGGATCGGCAAGATGCGGGCGACCGACGGCCACAAGATCAGCCCGCCCGGCCATCAGGATCGAATTTGCATGGTCGGCCTCGTAAATGTTGCCGACGGCCATCGTCTTGATTCCGGCCTCGTTGCGTATCCGGTCGGCAAATGGCGTCTGGAACATGCGCCCATAGACCGGACGCGCTTCGGGTGTGGTTTGCCCGGCGGAGACATCAATGATGTCAGCGCCGGCCTGCGAAAACATGCGCGCAATTCTGACGGCGTCATCGGGCGTGATGCCGTCTTCACCGACCCAGTCGTTGGCAGAAATTCGCACGGACATCGGCTTGTTTTCCGGCCACGCAGCCCGCATTGCCCGAAACACTTCCAACGGGTAGCGCATCCTGTTTTCCAGGCTGCCGCCATACGCGTCGGTGCGGATGTTCGAAACCGGCGAGATGAACGAAGATATCAGGTAACCGTGGGCCGCGTGCAGCTCGATCATGTCGAAGCCCGCCCGATGGGCCATCACGGTTGAGGCCACGAACTGGGCGGTCACTTCATCCATGTCGGCCCGTGTCATTTCACGCGGGATCGCATTGCGTTCGGACCAGGCAACCGGCGACGCCGAAATCAGACCCCAGTTTCCCTTGCTCAGCGGCGCATCCATTTCTTCCCAGCCCAACTGGGTTGAGCCCTTTCGCCCCGAGTGCCCGATCTGGCAGCAGATTTTCGCGGGGGTTTCGGAATGGACAAATTCGACAATCCGTGCCCAGGCAGCCTCATGTGTGGCCTCATACAATCCGGGACAGCCCGGCGTGATCCGTCCGGTTGGCGACACGCAGGTCATTTCGGTAAAAACAAGCCCGGCACCACCTTTGGCGCGCTCTCCGTAATGGACGAGGTGCCAATCGCCAGGCGCGCCGTTCACGGCCTTGTACTGCGCCATCGGTGAGACGACGACGCGGTTCTCCAGCTTCAATCCACGCAGGGAGATCGGCGCAAACATCGGTGCACGGACCGGTGCATCGTGGGCCACGCCGGCGGTTTCCTGAAACCATCGTTCGGCCGTTTCAACCCACTCGGGATCGCGAAGGCGCAGGTTTTCATGGCTGATCCTTTGGCTGCGGGTCAGCAACGAATAGGTGAACTGAACCGGGTGAAGGTCCAGATAACGCTCAACGTCTTCGAACCATTCCAGAGAATTCCGGGCCGCAGACTGAATGCGCAAGACCTCAAGTCGCCGTTCTTGCTGATAGCGTTCGAACGCCGCCTCGATGGTCGGCTCACTGTGCAGGTAGTCAGCCAGCGCAATGGCGCTGTCGAAGGCAAGCCGTGTTCCGGAGCCGATCGAAAAATGACCGGTTGCGGCGGCGTCACCCATGAGAACGATATTCTCATGGTGCCAGTTTTCGCAGATCACCCGCGGGAAATTCATCCAGACGGACGAGCCGCGCAAATGATCGGCATTGGACATGAGATGGTGCCCACCCAGATGATTTGCGAAAATGCGCTCGCATGTCCGGATCGTTTCTTCCTTTGACATCGCCTCGAAACCCCAGGCGTCCCATGTCTCCTGGCGGCATTCGATGATGACCGTCGCGGTATCCTTGTCGAATTGGTATACATGCGCCCAGATCCACCCGTGGTCGGATTTTTCGAAAATGAAGGTGAAGGCATCGTTGAACTTCTGATGTGTTCCCAGCCAGATGAATTTGCACAGGCGCGTGTCGATATCGGGCCGGAACCGGCTTTCATATTCGCGTCGCACGACAGAATTGATCCCATCTGCGGCGACAACGATGTCGAATTCCTTGCGGTATGCGTCAGATGAATTGAACCTGGTTTCAAACTGCAGATCGACCCCAAGTTCGCGGGCGCGCTCTTGAAGAAGGATCAGCATTTTCTTGCGCCCGATCCCGGCAAATCCGTGCCCGCCGGAAACCGTGCGAACACCGCCGTGAACGACGGCTATGTCGTCCCAATAAATAAAATTGTCCCGGATTGCATCTGTGCTTTTCGCATCGTTTTTCTGCATGCGATCCAGCGCGTCCTCTGACAGGACGACACCCCAGCCAAAGGTGTCATTTGCTCGATTCTGCTCCAGAACGGTCACTTGATGATCCGGATTCCGCAGTTTCATGGATATTGCAAAGTATAATCCGGCGGGGCCACCGCCAAGGCACAAAACGCGCATCGGACCTCCCATGTTGCCGCAGCCTTTTGGCTGTCTCGGGTTTCGTCGAGGGTAGGCGCTGCCGGATTTTATTTCAAGCCTAAATAATTTGAGCTTGAAGTAATAGCTTGAGGCAGTTCATTTTGACCGGCGGACCGGGCTCGCAATTCACGATCGCCTGCCTCTGTGTCAGCGAACGATGAACTCGGCGTGCAGCGCACCGGCGGCCTTGATGCTCTTCAGAATGTCGATCATGTCGCGTGAGCTGACACCAAGGGCATTCAACCCGGCCACGATCTCCGAAAGATCGGCGCCGCCGGACAGTTCGATCAGACCATTGCCCGGAGCCTCGTCGATTGATGCGGTTGTCCTGGGCAAAATGATCGACTCGCCAGGCGCGAACGGGTTGGGTTGCACCGCAGTGGGGGTTTCCTGAACCCGGATTGTCAGATTGCCCTGGGACACGGCAACCCGAGAAATCCGAACATCGGCGCCCATGACGATTGTTCCCGAGGCCTGATCAACCACGACCCTGGCGCGGCGTTCAGGCTCTACGCTCAGTTGTTCGATCTTGCCCAGGGCATGGGCGGGCGAAAGCTCTCTGGTGGCTCCGATGTCAATGATGACCGTGCCTGAATCCAGCATTCTGGCAACGATGCTTCCGTAGAAATCGTTGATCACATCTTCGACCCGCTGAGCCGTCGTGAAATCCGGGGTTCGAAGGGCAAGCCGCACCGAGGTCAGGCTCGTGAAGTCGAAATCGATCTCGCGTTCCACCCGTGCGCCGGCCGGGATGACGCCGGAGGTCGGAACACCCTGAACAACGCTTCCTGCGTCCCCCTGCGCAGAGATGCCGCCGGCAATGATGGTGCCCTGAGCGACGGCATAAATCTTGCCGTCGGCCGCGTTGAGCGGTGTCAGTATGAGGGTCCCTCCAAGAAGGCTCTTTGCATCGCCGATGGCTGAAACCGAAATATCGATTCGCCCGCCGGCACGGGCGAAAGGCGGCAAGGTGCCGGTCACGAATACGGCAGCCACGTTTTTCGGGCGAAACTGCTCGCCGGAAATATTGACTCCGAGGCGCTCCAGGATGTTCGACATGATTTCCTCGGTGAAAGGCGCATTCCGGATGCCATCACCTGTCCCGTTCAGGCCAACGACAAGGCCGTAGCCCACAAGATCGTTGCCTCGAACGCCATCAAACTCGGCCAGATCCTTGATCCGCACCTTTCCTGCGCCGGCTTCAGAAACCGGCAACAGAAGCACGAGCAGAACCATCAAAATCAGTCTTTTCATCGCATGAACTCCGCAAGTGACAGCCGCGACATGCGCACCGTCAGGGAATAGAGCGTTTCGAGTTGGGCCCTTGTTGCTTCCATTTCCGTGGCGGCGCGGTATGGGTCAATGGCCGTCAGGTCCGACCGCGCTATTTCGAGCGCGGACTTTTCCGCAGCGTTGCGGGTTGCGGCCTGTTCAAAATGGGCCTGCGCCGTTCCCACCTCGGCCCGCAAAACGGCAAGGACGGAATCTGCCGACAACACTTTTTCACCCGCTCTGCGAGTAAGGGCTGCGCGTTCAGTGACGTTTGCATTCAACGCTCCCTGGCCGACCAGCGCCGCCAGCGCATATCCCTTCAGAACTTCCCGTATCTCGGGATCGGCCCCGGTGATCTTCAGCCCGCCACTGTCGGAATCCGACAGCCTGAAGTCGGCGAGGGGTGTGCTCGAGCCGGTGTAGCCAACGGTTTCAAACCCGCCGCCGGGCGTATCGAACCAGGCGTCCACCGCCGCCTCGATTCCAGTCGCCGTGACCTGACCAGAGATTGCCACCTGCAATGCTGCCAAAATATCGGCAGCAGGGGCCAGGGCCGGACTGTCCGTCGCCATCCCCGAGAAAGCATAGCGGCCCGCAACCTGGGTATTCAGCGCCGACACGACGCTGTCAAACTTGGTTATCGCATCGGCGGTCGCCGTCGTGATCATCATCGGGTGCTCCGAGTTGCCGGCCATCAGGAGTGCTGGCCCAAGTTCGGCTGAACCGGTCTGGATGAATTCCAGAGAAGCCTGCATGGTCGCGGCAAACATCGTCGCCTCGGAAATCGATGTGCCGTGCGCGCCATTCGCCTTCAACGCGCGTTCAAGCGTCGTGATTGGCATGAAATCGCCGCCCGAGACGGTCGAAAGATCGCTTTTCTGCCCGGTCGCCAGCTCTTGCGAGAGCCGGGCAAGATCAGACTTGAACTGCACGACGTGCCGCCGGTTTTGAAACGTGAGAGCAAGGTCGCCAACTGACAGAAAATTCATCTATAGCCTCAGCAATGTCTGGATCATTTCATCAACCGTCGTGACTACGCGGGCGTTTGCTGCAAATGCCTGTTCCACCAGAAGGAGGTTCTGAAGTTCGTGGTCTGTGTCGACACCGGCCTGCAGTTCCAGCGACTTCAGGGTATCGACTTTCGCCAGACCAAAGCTCTTGTCTGCTTCGGCGGCTCGCAGATCGATGTTGACCAGAGAGGCCATGTCACCCGCAAGACCCACCGCCGATCTCGCAGCACCGATGAAGCCGCCGCTTGCCGGGACGCGCGGTGCGCCCAGTGCATCGGTCAGCGCGTTCAAGAGCGTTGCGTTTCCGACATCCCCCGGAGCGCTGGCCGCAAGGCCATCCCTCAGCCGCCAAAGTGCGCCGCCATTTGCGGGATCAACAAGCGAGTTCACCGAAAGGCGCCCTGAAAGCCCGATCTCGTTGGCCGGGTTCAGAGCGACGCCGGCATCAGTAAAAAGACCCGGGTCGCCAGCGGTCAATGTCGGGTCGACACTGGGGTCTGCAAAGCGTTCAATCAGGTCGCGCGCCACGGCATCCAGCCGCGATTGCGCAACAACGGCCTGGTCGTCCCGGACTGCAAAAAGCCCGGACAGACTGCCACCTGCCATTGGCCCGCCCGGTCCGGCGGAAACAGGCACGCCGTTCAATGTCAGGCCCGACAGGGAAGACGTGCCAGCCATCATTTGCGGAACAATGGTGCCGACCGGGGAAAATCCGATGGTTGCCGGTCGACCATCCAGAAGAATCGCACCCCCCGGGGTGAACAGAGCGATCTGACCATTGCCGCGTGGCACCTGTTTCATCGGAACGATCTGCGCGATGGAGTCTATCGCCTGCTGCCGCTGGTCCATGAGCGCCGTTGCGTCATAGCCCGCGGCCAGTTGGGTCCGGATATCGCCATTCAGATCGGCAATCCGTGCCAGGCCGGCATTCAGGGATCCGACCTGGTTGTTGATATCACTGTCGGCCGCCAGCCGTATTGTCTGGATCGAATCCGAGGTCTGATTCAGCTTCGTGGCCAGGGCACTTGCGGAGTTCAGGACAGCCTGAAGACGTGGTTCGGAATCTGGCCGGCTCGCAGCCTCGATCAAGGTGGCCTCAAACTTCGTGATCAGGCCGGAGACCGAACCGGGATCGTCAGGAAGGCCCAGCAGCGACTGAAGTTCGGAAAGGAATTCGGCAGAAGCGGATGAGTATGCAAGTTGCGAGTCAGCAAGCCGGCGTTCGCCGATAACGCGCTCGTCGACCTTGCGCGATACGCCGACCACGCCCACCCCGGCCCCATTGCCGCCAAGCGATCTGGCCGCGAGATCAAGCTCTCGTCGGCCGTATCCCTCCGTCAGGGCGTTCGAGACGTTGGCCGACACGACCTCTGCGGCCCGTGCGGCGGCGTTCAGCCCCGACATGGCGTTTGCCAACGATCCCGAGATGCTCATGATTTACCTTTCGCTCCAATATCCGGGATCAACGCTTGATGTTGGTTGTTTCCTGCAACATCTCGTCAACCGTCTGGATGACCTTTGCGTTCGAGGAATAGGCCCGTTGAGTCTGAATCAGTTGCGTCAACTCATGCGCCACATCCGTAGACGACTCTTCGCGGGAGAATCCAAGCACCTCCCCGGTCGGTCCGTCACCGGCGTCCCACAGGAAGAAAGATCCGCTTTCCGGCGAAATCTGATAGGCTTGG
Source organism: Marinosulfonomonas sp. (assembly GCA_026989405.1). Lineage (GTDB taxonomy): Bacteria > Pseudomonadota > Alphaproteobacteria > Rhodobacterales > Rhodobacteraceae > JAJRUE01. The sequence goes on from JALSJL010000170.1 coordinate 19,365, forward strand.
TTGTTCATCGACATGAGACCGTTGGGGTTGGGAACATCCACCAGCGGGATCTGGTAGATCGTACGGGTGAAACCGATATCATAGACCGCGTTGACAAATCCGTTGGGGTCAACCTCGACAGAGGTCAGGTTGCCAACCGGCGAGCCGTTCTTTTCAATGGCAACCGGCGCGAAGCTGTCGGAAAGCTGAGTCATGCCCGAGGGGTCGCCAATGGTTCCGATCTCGAGTTCCAGCGGACCACCAAACAGCGACAACGAAATTGAACCCGTTGCCGGGTTGAAGGCACCGCCGGACACGGTTGTGACAGACGCCAGCGTGCCGCCATTTGACTGAGTCGCATCAAAAGTCAGCGTATACTGGCCAACCGTGGCGCCGCCCGATGCGCCATCGGAAATTGTCATTGTCCAGGTATTCGATGCGCCCGTTGCCGGAACCGAAGGTGTGAAATTGACGCTCAGGGTTTCGGAGGTTCCCAGATTTCCGAAGTATTCGATCGAGAGATCCTGCGGAGTTCCGGCCGCGCCGGCTTGGGTCTGGGTGGCCGGCAGGTTGACCGCAAGCGCCATGCGAGTAGTCGGATCGCCGGCGAACTGGTTGACGTTCACCCTGACCGGTTCAAGCCCTGCCACGGTGTCGCGTGGATAGTTTGGCATGGTGCCATCGACATTGGCCGGCCATCCCATAAGAACCATGCCCGTTTCTGTCATCAGAACGCCGTCGGCATCGGGCCGAAATGAACCGGTTGTCATCAACATCATCGGGTAATTGCTGGTGGTTGTCGCGAGCGATACAGCCGTTGTAACCGGCAACATCCCGCGACCGTTCACCGCAATATCGGTTGAGTTGGATGTCGAAATCAATGGCCCGCGCTCATCGATGAGGCGCTGCGTTGTCGTGCGCACGCCGCCTGCGGAATACCCGCCTGCGCCGCCGTTGATTACCTGCGAATGAAAATCGGCCTTCGCCCGCTTGTATCCGAACGTCGCCGAGTTCGCGATGTTGTCGGCAATTGTGGCCAGCCGGGTCGCGTTGGCATTCAAGCCCGCAACGCCCGCGTTCAAAGAGGAAGAAATTGTCATGGGTAGCGCCTTTCTGCTGCCGTTGATCCCTTGTCTGGCAACAGCCCTAGAACAGACGCCTTAACAGCGCGCTAATATGATAGCATTTTACAGGCTTTCACCGGTTTTCGGATCGCAGCAAGATCAGTTCGATGCGGTTGTTTCTGACGGCCATCGGGTTTTGCGAGAACGGCTTTCGGTCGGCAAAGCCGGAAACCCGCTGGACACGCTCTTCGGCCAATCCGGCCTCGGAAAGCAGTTGCCGGACCTGGTCTGCCCGAGCCTGGGAGATGTTCCAGACCGGGTTGCTGACAAGCACGATGGGCCGCGCGCG
>JALSJL010000171.1 GCA_026989405.1 Marinosulfonomonas sp.
GCCCAGCAAGGGTTGCTCCGCCCCCAGCGAGGTGCTGGCGAAGGGCATCTGCATGTACCCGCTCAGCGGCGAGGTGCCATAACTCGTCTCATACGCAGCCGCCATCAGCGACCGCGCGCCTTGTGCGCGTGCCATAGTGTATTCCTTTGTTTGGTGGTGGGGGTCATCCCACTGGGGTCATTCCACGGGGTCAGCCCAGCGGATCAGCCGTGGTGTAGGTCAAAATGACGGGAACGATCGTCGCCTTCAGCGCCTCCGCCCCCTCAACCGGCAGATCGACCGGCTGCGGCGCTTCGGCCTCGACCCAGTCGCACAGCCCACCGAGTGTCCGGTCGGTTGAGATTGCGCTGGCCAACTTTGCCAGCAGCACATCAAAGGCGGCATCACGGGCGGCAGGTGTTTTGCCCTGCACGATCACCTCGATCTCGGCCCGGTGCTCATAATGGTATTGCAGCGGCGACAGTGTCACCTCCGGCGTGCCGGGATCGCCATCGCGCAGGATCAGCAACCCGCCAGCGGGTATGCGCTCCGGCAGGACCGCCCCACGCAGCACTGTTGCAGCGGGCACGGTTTGCAGTGCCGCAAGCAAAGCCTGCAGGATGGTTTCTCGGGGTGTGGGCATGGGTTATTGGCCTGAAATCAGAGTATGGTCGTTACTTTTTTCAACGACGCAATCTTCGTAAGCGCCTATTCAATTCTTCCAAAGGCAAGAAGACGGCCTTGTCGTCGCGCCAGATTTCCAGTGCTCCAATAAGAAGATCGTCCCCGCAAACCCCAGCCGCTTTAAGTTCGTCGATGATCCAGAGAACTCCATGGACACGGACCGCTTTTTCGGTTGCAACACGGCGCAACAAACGGTCACCAGTCAACAAAATCCCTTCATCCTGGCATTGTGTCGCAACGAGGCAAATACAATCATTGGCCGACAGCCGTGTTATTTGGCTTTTTACCGAAAATACCTCAGCCATACGGTCTGGAGGCAGATCGTATGTTTCCATGCCGTCGTCCTCGAGTAGACGCCATTCTAGTTCGGTGAAATCAAGTAGCTCGGATTCCCGGATGGGCACAGGCACAATAAACCTGTATGGGAGTTTGCAAAGAACATGAAGAAGCTGACCTTTTCGCAGGTCAATCAAACATGACGCATCATTAACGACTACGCAATTCACGACTCAATTGGCCCCCTGATGTCACCCTCGACAGTTTGAAGTGGCAAGTTGAGCATCTGCGCAGCTCGAACAGGTGAGATTAACTCTTCGCCGAGCGCCCTCCAGACGAGACGCTTAAATCTCTGCGGTTTTTCAAATGCCGCAAATCCTTCATCGTGCTCTATTGGCTCAGGCTCATTGCGACGCCATGATCTTGCATACGAACGGAACGCATAGTCGACTGCACTCTGTGAAAGGATTTTTACTTGACCAAGTCGCATCAGCATTGCTGCTGCTGATACCCCGTAAGTCCACTTCAGACGAATGATTTCATGATAGGTCATGCCGTGCCTGTTTCGGCCAGCCTCGGTTTCCAAGTGTTCCCGAGGCACAAGAAAAGCACCGGCAAAGCGGTTCATGGCTCTCTCCAGCTTTATGCTTTCGTTGCCAGTTGCAGTAATTACACGATGCGCCAATTCATGGGCCAAGGTGAAGCGCTTCCGTTCAACATTGGTACGGGTCGAAACCACAATTACATCAATTTCTGGATGATTTTCACCGCGATTGACAGTACAGGCAAGACCATTGATCCGTTCAGGCAGATCCGCTTCAATTACCCTGATCCCTTTATCCTCCAACAAGGCGATCATGCTTGGGATTGGATCTATGCCAAGTGACCATTTGTCTCGTACTTCCATAGCTTTTGCGTCAATATGGCTTTCGTCATCGATCTGGTCACAGCGCAGTTCATCAAACAATCCCTCCGGCTCGTCCAGCTCCAGAATATCTTCGATCGCTAAATAGTTTTCGAGTTTCTCGATCACGATTGCTTCAGCCATGGCACGATCTCGGGCTGAAGTTCCTGAATGCTTCCGAAACTCGACACCATCAAGGGCTTCAACTTGTCCGCCCATCAGGAAGTCCAAAGAAACGCCCAATGCTTTGCCTATTCCTACCAACACAGAGGAAGACGGCATCATTTTTTCAGCCTCATATTTACTAATAGCTTGTGCGGTAATTTTCGGTTCAACGCGATCAGCCAGACCCTTCATTGAGAGTCCGGCTTTTTTTCTTGCAAGTCTGAGCCTTTGTCCAAACATGTGATCCTCTCCCGGTTTTTTGGCTTTGGTTGATAAGCGCAGTTTTTTCATATATATGTAAACAACAAGTTGTGATTCGTGTCAACGAACTGAGCGTAAGGAGCGTCACTATGTCCAAGAAAAACCAACATGTAGTACCTCATGCAGGAGGGTGGGCTGTCAAAGGCGCCGGGAACCAACGAGCCTCGTCTATCCACCCAACTCAGCGGGAGGCGATAGAGGCCGCTAGACAAACTGCCATCAACCAACGTAGCGAAATGTTTATACACGGCGAGAACGGGCGTATCCGAGAAAGGAATACCTACGGAAAGGACCCTTACCCGCCTGAGGGCTGAACAGGGTAAAAAAATTGACGTGTGCTCAACTCTCCACCCAATTCTCCACAATCAACCCCGGCACGGACGCCGCCACCTTCTCCGCATCCCGCGCCAGATCGAGCCGTTTGCGCAGTTTGACCTGCGGCACCAGAATGAAGATCGGTGCTGTAACCTGCCCACGCCCGGTCTTGGAACGCGAGGCCACAGCCGTTCCCCGGGTGTTGATCCGCGCCTTTTCGGCCACCAGCAGGCTGGGACCGTTGCGGCGGTAGATGAACCGCAACCGCATGCCGCGGCGGCGCTCCCATTCCCCTGGTGTGAGCCGCGCGCCACCTCTGCCCTTGCCGGCGGCCTCGGTCGGGATGGCAAGATAGAAGCCGAGTTTCGAGCGGATCAGCACGCCACGATCATGAGCGCGGATGATCTTCGGGGCCTTCGACCAGACGAAGGCAGCGGCATCGAGGCTTTCGCCCCGTTCGGGATAGGTCTTGTTGCGGATGCTGCGCGCCAGCCGCTGCCCCAGACCCGCACCAGTGATCTGCCCGCGCCAGTCCGCCTTCAGATCACTGCCCGCCTGACGCATGGCGGCGGTGACCGCGCGTTCGCCCGCCAGCACCTCCGCCTGCATCATCGCGGCGATGTCGGGGCTGATGTCCAGTTTCAACTTCATACCGGATGCACATCTATCGTCCAGATCAGCCGTTCCGCGTCACGCACTGGCTCGCCCTGTATCAGGAAAGCCTCGCCACCGATTTCCAGCCGATCCCCCGGGCGCGG
>JALSJL010000172.1 GCA_026989405.1 Marinosulfonomonas sp.
TTCCCCGAGGCGATCAGCACTTTCCGTTCGCCCTTTCAGCGCGACCGAGATCGCATCATCCATTCCAGCGCATTTCGCCGGCTCAAGCACAAGACGCAGGTCTTTGTCGAACACGAGGGCGACTATTACCGCACGCGGCTGACCCACACCATCGAGGTGGCACAGGTCGCGCGCACGATTGCGGGTGCGCTCGGGCTTGACGAACAGCTGGCCGAAGCCGTCGCACTTGCCCATGATCTGGGCCATCCGCCATTCGGCCATACCGGTGAAGATGCCCTGGCTGCGTTGATGGCCCCCTATGGCGGGTTTGACCACAATGCCCAGGCCATCCGCATCCTGACCCGGCTCGAACGTCACTACGCCGATTTTGACGGGCTGAACCTGACCTGGGAAACGCTGGAGGGTATCGCCAAGCACAATGGGCCGGTCACCGGGCAGGTGCCCTACGCCCTGGCCGAGTTCAACCAGGTTTACGACCTGGAGCTGGACACATGGCCAAGCGCCGAAGCGCAGGTCGCGGCGTTTTCGGACGATGTGGCCTACAACCACCACGATCTGCATGACGGGTTGCGCGCCGGTCTGTTCACCGAGGCAGACCTTGCACAGCTTCCGGTGACCGGCCCGGCCTTTGAAGAGGTTGACCGGCTTTATCCCGGGCTTGATCCGATGCGCCGGCGCCATGAAGCCTTGCGCCGGGTGTTTGGCGTGATGGTGGAAGATGTGATTGCAATTGCGCGCACACGGCTTGCGGCGGCGGACCCGCAAAGTGCTGACGACATCCGCAACCTGGGAAAACCCGTGATACGGTTTTCAAAAAAGCTGTATATGGAGATCAGGGCGATCAAGACCTTTCTGTTTGAGCGGATGTATCGCGCGCCCACTGTCATGCGCGAACGCGACCGCGTCACAAGGGTCATCAACGGGTTGTTCCCGCTTTACATGGCCCAACCTGACCTGCTTCCGGCCGAATGGCGGGTCGATCTGGCAAACGTGCATGACGACACGCAGCTTGCGCGGCTGGTGCTGGACTATGTCGCGGGCATGACCGACCGGTTTGCCCTGCTTGAGCATGAGCGATTGATCGGCGCCGCCGCCTGACGAGGCAACAATTGCGGGCATGTGGGCGTGCACCGTTGACCTGCGCGCGGCGCGTGGTAGAGAAGCCCGAGCAGAATTCTGGACAGATGAAATGAACCCTTTTGCCGAAATACGCGCCACGGTCATCGAAAATCTCGAGGCCATGGTCGAAACCGGGGAACTGCCGGCGGGCCTTGGCCTTGACAATGTGGCCGTCGAGCCGCCGCGCGATGCAGCCCATGGCGACATGGCGACCAACGCGGCGATGGTCCTGGCCAAGCCGGCCGGGCAGAAACCGCGCGACATAGCGCAGGCCCTGTCCGAACGGCTGGTGCTCGACCCGCGCATCGAGCGGGCCGATGTGGCGGGGCCGGGCTTCATCAACCTGCACCTGACGCGCGACGTCTGGGATCAGGTCGTCAAGTCGACTTTGGCCCGCGGGCAGGAATTCGGGCGCTCGCAACTGGGGGGCGGTGCAAGGGTGAATGTCGAGTTCGTTTCGGCCAATCCGACCGGCCCTTTGCACGTCGGCCACACCCGCGGAGCGGTTTTTGGCGATGCCCTGGCCGCCTTGCTGGAATATGTGGGCTTTGATGTCACGCGTGAGTATTACATCAATGACGGTGGTGCGCAGGTCGACGTCCTGGCGCGCTCGGTCTACGAACGCTACCGTGAAGCCTGCGGGCTGCAGCCGGAGATTGCCGAAGGGCTTTACCCCGGCGACTATCTTGTGCCGGTCGGGCAGGCGTTGAAGGACAAGGTGGGCGAGGCCTTCCTCGACAAGGGAGAGCAATACTGGCTGGAAGAGGTGTGCGCTTTTGCCATCGAAAAGATGATGGAGATGATACGCGCCGACCTTGGCGCAATCGGCGTCGAGATGGACGTGTTTTTCAGCGAAAAGTCGCTATACAACACCGGTCTGATCGAAGAGGCGATTGCAGAGCTTGAAGAAAAGGGCCTGATCTATCAGGGCCAGCTTGACCCGCCCAAGGGCAAGTTGCCGCAAGATTGGGAGCCGCGGGTTCAAACGCTTTTCCGGTCGACCGCGCATGGTGACGATGTTGACCGGCCGGTCCGGAAATCCGACGGTTCATGGACCTATTTCGCACCCGACATCGCCTATCACCATGACAAGATCAAACGGGGTTATGACCAGTTGATTGACGTGCTTGGCGCCGATCATGGCGGGTATGTCAAGCGCCTGAAGGCTGTTGTTTCGGCGCTTAGCGACGGTCGTGTGCCGCTGGATGTGAAGCTGACCCAGTTGGTGAAGCTCTACAAGAATGGCGAGCCGTTCAAGATGTCCAAACGTGCCGGCACCTTCGTGACCCTGCGAGATGTGGTCGAGCAGGTGGGCGCGGATGCGACGCGGTTTGTCATGCTGACCCGCAAGAATGACGCGCCGCTCGATTTTGATTTCGCACGCGTGCTGGAACAATCTCGCGACAATCCGGTGTTTTATGTGCAGTATGCCCATGCGCGCATTTCATCGGTCTTGCGCAAGGCCGAAGCCGTTGGCGTGCGGCTGACGGATACGCCCGACCTGCAGGACCCGGCCGAAATCGCGGTGGCCAAAAAGCTTGCCGAGTGGCCCCGGCTGGTCGAGATCGCCGCCCGCGGACATGAGCCGCATCGGATCGCGTTTTACCTGTATGACCTGGCTTCGGAATTCCACAGCCTGTGGAACCGGGGCAACGAAAAACCCGAGCTGCGTTTTCTTCAGGACGGCGATTTGCAGGCTTCGGCGGCAAAAATTGCCCTGCCACGTGCCGTAGCCGTTGTTATTTCTGCAGGTCTTGGTATCTTGGGGGTGACTCCGGCGACGGAAATGCGCTGAACAACAGGCGCAACCGTCGGCTGAACCGGGGCGAGGACCAGGCAAGATTGCCGTCCGGGGCAAACCCCGGCGGAGCAGCGAGGCACCATGGCGGATATCGAATTTGACCACAGCGTGGCCGGGGATGACCCCGTTCAGAGCTTTGACATGAGCAAGATCATCAATGGGGCCGGGGCACTGGTGTCGCTGGCGCTCATTGCCGGGTTGGGATGGTGGGGCTACCACCTGCTGATGCGCGATGTGACAGGCGTGCCTGTCGTGCGGGCCCTTGAAGGGCCAATGCGTATCGCCCCCGAAGATCCCGGCGGGGCCAGTGCGCAGTATCAGGGGCTTGCCGTGAACAATGTCGCGGCAGTTGGCGAAGCCGAAGCCCCTGCGGATCGCCTGGTGCTGGCGCCAAAGCCAACATTGTTGCGCCCGGA
>JALSJL010000173.1 GCA_026989405.1 Marinosulfonomonas sp.
ATGGGCGGTAATGGTCAGGTCTCCGCCCAATTCGAGAACGAAAAATCCGGCCTTCCCGATGCTTGCACTGCCGTTGCCGTCAGAGGCAACCGCATCGACCAGCGCATTTGCCGCCGGGCCGTATTCAGCCGGGTCGCCCTCATTGATCGCGGCGGAAATCCAGGCGATCATCATGGCAGCGGGGCCGTTTTCGCCGCCATCCCAGGACTGCGTCGCGATGTCGATCACTGGCCCTTCCGGCTCGGAATTGCTCAACAGCATGCGTCCCTCCCCCATCATATAGCTGCAACTGACGATCTTCTGATCCGGGCTGCCCGGCCTGTCATTCTCCAAACAGTTCAACTCCCTGAATTCCAGCGGCGTGCCGGCGGCATCTGCGGCCGCGCCCACCCGCTCGATGAGTTGGTCGATGGTCAACCCCAGATTTTGCGCCTGTACCGGTGCGCCAGAGAGTAAAAGTCCCACCACCAAGGGCAAGGCGACAGTCAAGAAGATGGTTTTAATGGACGATTTGGTGGGCATGTGGGAACTACTGAAAGTTTGCTTCATGTCACCGCACCTGGGCCATGTCGTCCGTCGACAGGAAGTAGAGGTGCATATCGTAATGTGGAATTTCGTAGCCTTTGTGCCCCTGTGGTTCGAACCCAATATTGACGTGATTGACCGGCGGCAGTCCTTCCATGCCACGCAGATCCGGCCAGGATTCCCCTGCGGCAAAATCTTCCTGCGCCATCATGAATTCAATGCACACGATCTTGCCCTCGAATACGCAGTAGATCGGACCCAACGGTAGATCAGCGGGATTGGCCCAATGCTCACCCATGCCGGGCACAACGGGCGATAGTTGCTGAACACCCTCGGGCATGGCCGAAGCATCAGGCAAGGCGGACAGGTCAAGCGCGCGCGCCGGTGAAGCAAGAGCAAGTGCGGCCACTCCAGCGGTAATAAGCAAGGCATACTTCATGATCATGTTCCTTCATTTTGGTTGTGATTAGTGTATTATTCGGCACCAAGCGGCGGCCCGGTGAATGTCATGTGGAAGCGGCCGGCAATTTCTTCGATTTTCGCCATATCCTCGGGAATGCGGTATTGGCCTGCGGCCATTTCCTCGAAGAACCCCTCAAAACCGCTCGGAGTCAGAATGATCAGATGGCGGCATGGGATCGTGCTGACAACACGAAATGTATGCTCCTTGCCACGGGGGATGAATGTGGACTCCCCCGGACCGCGGGTGAACCGCTCGCCCTCAAGCCAGAATTCACAATCGCCGGTCAAGATCACAAAGGCTTCGTCGGCGTCCTGGTGAACATGGCGCGGCGGTCCACTGTCTGGTGGCGAAACGGAATCGACAATCGACATCGCACTACCGGTTGCCTCTGTGGACAGAATGGTCCTGTAGGTAGTTCCATTCCAGTCAAGAGCTCCGGGCCCAGGTAAGAATTCATTCATTTGCATATTTAGCTGCCTCCGACTTTTGCGTGACGTTGACAGAAAAAGAATCATATGAAAAATTGATTATTTGTATTACTTGGATTTGTATGACAAATTTAAATGCCTTCGACCTGAACCTGCTGCGGGTGCTTGATGCGCTTTTGCGCGACCGTTCGACTGTCAAAGCCGGCAAACGGATCGGCCTCTCGCAACCCGCAGTTTCTGCCGCACTCGCACGCCTGCGCCTGTCGCTCGGCGACGAGCTGTTTTTTCGCAGTGGCAAGACCTTCGAGCCGACGCAATTCGCGCTGTCGCTCGAGAACCCACTCCGAAACCTGCTGGCGCAGATGGAAGAACTGATCTCCGGGCCTGATGCCTTTGATCCGGCGGTTTCGGATGCCAGGCTCCGCATCTCGGGGGCCGATTACTTTGCCGAACTTTTAATGCCTGCCCTCACGGAACGTTTGCAGACAATGGCACCGTCCATGCGAACCCATCTCGTCAACCTGGTGCCGCGCAACCCCTTCGAGGCTCTGACCATATATGATGTCGATCTGGTGCTGAACCCAGAAATGGATCTGCCCGACTGGGCGGAACAGCAACGGGTTCTCAGGTCCGAGTTCTGCGTCATTGCACGCTCGGGGCATCGAAGGCTTGCGAGCGCCGGTGTCAAACCGGGCGATGTCATTCCGATCGACCTGTTTTGCGATATCAGCCATGTATTGTTTTCAGCTGACGGCAAGCGACAGGCACAAGGAGACGTTGCCCTGGCAAGCATCGGGCGCCAGCGTCGGGTGGTGATGACATTACCGGTGTTCTCGGGCGTCTACCGGGTGGTTGCCGGATCGGACCTGATCGCCCTGTTGCCTGCCACGCTGGCACGTCATGTGGCTCCGACAGTTGGTCTCGACATTTTTCTTCCGCCTGTGGCCGTGCCCGCTACAACAATCATGATGGTCTGGCACCGACGCATGAACTCAGACCCGGCCCACAAATGGCTGCGACAGCAGATCGCCGAACTTCTCGACGATCTGGAAAAAGATCCTGTATTAAAATTGTAGTAGCAGTAAATAAAACAAACAAGCTCATTATCGTAGATCTTATTAACCAAACCGCCGAACCCAGGCAGGCCCGCCGGATAGGATATCCCTGCTCCGCAGAAGAATACGACCCGCCCTTCTTCCTGGGCCTCAAGCAGTTCTTCAGGAATGTCTGGTCCGTTCTTGATAAACTGCATGAATTTCGTAGTCCTGTGTTCAATTCAATAGCTCAAATTCCAATAAATCCTGCTGTTTTTCCGACTTTCGCCAAGCCAACAAGTCATGGTTCCTCATCGCAATCATCCGAGGCGACAATACGCTGTAATATAGACGTTTTCGCCCCACCACGTCCATTTCTGTTTTCTCTGATCGCGTGAGAGGATTTGATGGCGCGGCAACCGGCCGGACGTGAAATTCACGAAAAACCCCTGTTTTATTGGGGCTTTCGTGACCGACCTCAAGCGCCCCGAAGGTCGCTCGAATAGAGAGAAACGGGGGTTAGAGAGCGTGTCGAGGTGATCCGGCGTTCTCGTGAGGTCGGTCGCCAGACCTAAACCCCTTTGAAACATAAAGAAAATCATCCCTGCGTTGGGGCATATCCGTGTTTCAATAAAGGCAAGTGGCGGTGGACACGGCATACCAACGACTTTTTCTCGAAAAGCCGGTCAAAACACAGCGAAAACCCGCAATTAACCAAGCATTTTCATTCTCTTAGTTCGGCATTGGTGCGGGTTTGATCGCAAAGTTCAGCAGTCCAACGGCTTGCATCAAACCTCCACGTTTTCGGGCTGAAAACCAAACGGAGCTACTGAGCGTTTGCATGTCTTTTCAAGACTTCCA
>JALSJL010000174.1 GCA_026989405.1 Marinosulfonomonas sp.
GTCATGGTGCGATCGGGTGGCGCATTACGTTACGACTGGGAGAAAATGGCCTATGGCCTGATCGCCCGGGCCACACGAGAAGGCGCGCCCAACAGCATGTCAGAACTCGTGCGCTGGGCGCTGGACTGGTTTGCCGATCAGGGAGAGGTGCCGGACGAGAGCACCGCGCGGCGGCGCCTGACGCCGCTGTGGTGCGAACTTCAGGGTCAGGGCTGACGGGTCGCCACCATTTCGAGCGAGGCCCCCCGGCTGACCAGGAGCGAGGCGAAGGTGTGGCGCAGGTCGTGGATGCGGACGTCGTTCAGGCCGGCGGCCGCGCGGATGCGGTGCCAGCCGCGGCGGATTTCCTGCACGGGCTGGCCCTCGACATCCCCCGGGAACAGCCACGGGCAGCCCTTGGGCACCACCAGCCGGCGCTGGCGCACGATGGCCGCGACCTCCTCGGAGATCAGCAGGCGGTGGGTCTTGCGCTGCTTGGTCATCGAGGCCGGTTTTGTCCAGGTCATCTGTTCAAGGTTGAAATGCTCGAACCGCGAACAGCGCACCTCGCCCAGTCGCGCGCCGGTCAGCATGCACATGCGGATGATGCCCACCGTGCGGTCATCCGGGTCGGCGTCGAGTGCGGCGGCCAGCCGGGCAAGTTCCTTCTGCGTCAGGAACCGTTCGCGTTCCTGCTCCAGCCGGCGGCGGAACGATGAGGCCGGGTTGTCCTTGCGCATGCCCCACTCGACGGCGAGGTTGAACATCTTGCGCAACACCTCGCCGGTGCGGTTGGCGCGCACGGGCTTGGGCCGGTCCCTCTTCTTCGGGTCAATCGTGCCCTCGGCGATCATGGTCAGCAGCTGGTTCACGTCGCGCGGCTCGATTTCCTTGACAAGCCGCCTTCCCCAATGGGGCACGACATAGCGCTGCAGCATGGATTTCTGGTCCGCCGCACTGCGCGGGGCGAGATGCGGCAGGTGTTCTTCACCGTACCGCTCGATCAGCTCTGCCACCGTGGCACCGGTCTTGCGGTTGCGCTCTTCGGTCGGGTCCTGGCCCATGTCCACCATCCGGCGCAGTTCCTTGGCCCGCTCGCGCGCCGCGGTCACGCTCCAGGCCGGCCATTCGCCGATCCGCACCGAGATCTGCCGGCGGCCCAGCTGGCATTCGAACCGGAAAACCCTTGTCCCGTTGGGATAGACCCGGACCCCGAAGCCTGTCACCTTGTCATCGCCCACCCGATACCGGCGGGCCCTGGGCTCAAGCTTCTTCAGGCAGGATTCGGTCAGGTGCACAGGCATCAAAGGTCTCCTCGACGACACATGAGGCGTAGGTCTCGCGTCGAATCAACCTATGATTTCGAAGGGGGGAGGCGTCCCGGCAAAACAGGCGGGAGGGGGTGCCGGGGCGGCTGGCCCTCGCGTGCTTTCGGCCCAAACCGGACGGTCACCCACCTCGATCGCGATGTCTGCTAAGGAGTTGCAAGTAAAGCATCAACAAACTCTGACCTGACCGCAAGAAATGGGATCGTCCGATCTTCGTCGTTCGGCCCTCTGACTATTACACCAACGACCTTTCCCGAAAACAGCACAGGACCACCGCTCATTCCCTCGTAAGTACCCGACAGCAAGGCGATCACGTTGTCAGACGGGGCGGGCGTGCCGTCAAGAGTTTGCCGCGAGAACCCTATCACCTCAGTGTCGCGGATCGTCAGAGACGTGCTATCCAGATTCGAAGGATAGCCCGCAGTCTGAACCGCGGAACGGATGCCAAGTGCGCTAGCTTCTGCTGTCGAGGCCATTTGCAATGTGGCTGCGGGCTTGAATGCAGGCAACGGATTTCGTAGCTGAATTAGCGCAAGGTCGTTGAGATCATCACGGGCTACCTCTTCCGCTTCCATTGGGAACGTCGGGTTTTGTCGCGGGAAGATGCGCAGATTTGGTCCGAGGCAATGCGCACAAGTTACAAACAGGTTCTCCTCGACGGCGAAGCAAGTGCCCACTGACCCGTTATCTTTGTCGTTTTCAAGATACCAAACGGCTGCGTTCAGAACGTCCCTATCCTCGACCAACGGAATCGAAAATGGCTTGCCCGAACATAGTTCGTTAAACCTCGCAGCTAGCCTGCGGTAAACCTGATCGGTAGATCCCTTCACTTGCCGAATGAACTCAATCTTCCCACGCACCACCCATTCGAAGTTCGTGGCCTCCTGGTCTGGCAACCGGCCTCTATCTGGGCGCTTCTCGTTGAAGTGTCGCGCAGATGCTGCCTCATATCCATTGAATTCCCAGTCATGAAGCATCGCGCGGACATCGCGAATGAACCTACGCGTGACGTTGACCTTCTCATTCACAACCAAACCTGTGACTTCCTGTTGGAAGGCGTGGCCCAGCAGGCGTGTCTTTGCGTGGTTGATCTTAAATCCGTTGTCTTCAATAATCTGTTGAAAGCTGTCTGATAGAATGAATTCGCCGTAGCTATCGGGATTTGCAAAACGTCCGGTTGGTGCAGGAAAGGTCCTGCGATTAGAAGAAATAGTAATGTCATCGGCATATCGCGTGTAGGTACATCCAAGCCGCCTGCAAAACCGAGCCAACTCAGCATCGAGTTTATCTGAAACAATATTTGCAAGTATTGGCGATAGCGCACCGCCCGGCATCAACACATGAGTTGTTCTCAGGCTGCCATCAACCTCCTTTTCAGTCTGAAAGCAAGCGATGTGCGCGATGAATTGGGCAATCTCATTCGGGTAGTTGTAAGGCGGAGCCATCAAACGCCCACGAACACGCCCGAAGTGAATGGTTTCGAAGTAGTCTTCGAGGTCTATGTTGAGCACCCAGCGCTTACCCACGTGCTGTCGGGCATTACTCACTATGCTGCGTTTATGCCCTCCGACAAATCCATGCACGTGGGCGCGAGGACGATAGTCTCTTTCCAAAAGGCGCAGAATGTCACGCTGCAACTCGAGGAGTGCGATACGCGGAGCGCAAATGCGTCGCGTCCCGCCGCTTTTCTTCGGTATGGTGAACTCTTTGTATCGTGCACCCGGAGCAAGGCCATATGCAATGTAGATAAATCTCCTTCGATAATTCCGGCGAAGCGCAAAGGCGATTTGTCTAAGGTTGGCAAAGGGCTTTAACGACATGGGTGCATCAACGACCTACAATCTCGCATTCCCAACATCGCGGGAATTTCGTAATTCCGTAACAGCATGTAGCGGGGCGAGTTGAAGGTAACCTTCTCGCAGGTGTCGCAGGTAGCACAACACTTGGCTGATTGCAGGCCGCTGATGCTCAGTCACGTGTACCTTAATCTTT
>JALSJL010000175.1 GCA_026989405.1 Marinosulfonomonas sp.
GCGCCATGCGGCCGGGCTGGCGAAAGCCGGCCGCGCGGTGGCGGTTGCCGGTGGCGGCGACACGGTTTCGGCGCTGATCCATGCCGGGGTTGCGGATGACTTTACCTATGTGTCCTCGGCCGGGGGCGCATTTCTGGAATGGCTGGAAGGCAAGACCCTTCCCGGTATCGCGGCGCTGGAGCGCAGCGCACAAAACGCTTGAGGAGAGACCCACATGGCATTGATTACACTCAGACAATTGCTGGACCACGCCGCCGAGAACGACTATGGCGTGCCGGCCTTCAACATCAACAACATGGAGCAGGGTCTGGCGATCATGCGCGGCGCGGCCGCCTGTGACGCGCCGGTGATCATGCAGGCCAGCCGCGGCGCGCGCTCTTACGCCGGCGACATCATGCTACGCCACATGATCCAGGCGCTGTCAGAAATGTGGCCCGACATCCCGATCTGCATGCACCAGGACCACGGCAACAACGAAGCCACCTGCCTTTCAGCCATTCGCCATGGCTTTACCTCGGTGATGATGGATGGCTCGCTCAAGGAAGACATGAAGACCCCGGCCGATTTCGACTATAACGTCGACATCACCGAACGCGTCAGCCGCATGGCGCATTGGGTCGGCGCTTCGGTCGAGGGCGAGCTTGGCGTGCTCGGCTCGCTGGAAACCGGCGAAGCGGCGGAAGAAGACGGCTCGGGCGCCGTGGGCAAGCTGTCGAAAGAGCAACTGCTGACCGACCCGGACGAGGCGGTGGAATTCGTCAAGCTGACCAAGGTGGACGCGCTGGCGATCGCCTGCGGCACCAGCCACGGCGCCTACAAGTTTTCCAGCAAACCCACCGGCGAAACCCTGGCGATGAGCCAGATTGCGGCCATTCACGCGAAACTGCCCGACACGCATCTGGTGATGCACGGCTCCTCCAGCGTGCCGCAATATCTGCAGGACCTGATCAACGAGTTCGGCGGCGAGATGCCCCAGACCTACGGCGTCCCGGTCGAGGAAATCGAAAAGGGCATCAAGATGGGCGTGCGCAAGGTGAACATCGACACCGACAACCGCATGGCAATCACCGGCCAGTTCCGCAAGGTGGCCACTGAAAAGCCCAAGGAATTCGACCCGCGCAAGTTCCTGATCCCGGCGATGGATGAAATGGAAAAGCTGGTCAAGGACCGTTTCGAGCGTTTCGGCACCGCCGGCAACGCCAGCAAGATCAAGGTGATCGACATGGACGAGATGGCCAGGCGCTACGCCGACGGCTCGCTCGATCCGAAAACGGCTTGACGAAATCTTCGGGCGGGCAATAGTGCCCGCCCTGCCCCCAGTCAAAAGGTGAACATCATGTCCTTCGACCGCTCCATCAAGATCGCCCCTTCGATCCTGTCCGCCGATTTCGCCAATTTCGGCAAGGAAATCCAGGCCATCGAGGCCCAGGGCTGCGACTGGGTGCATGTGGACGTGATGGACGGCCATTTCGTGCCCAACCTCACTTTCGGCCCGCCGGCGGTAAAGGCGTTCCGCCCGCATGTGAAAACGGTCATGGACGTGCATCTGATGATCTCGCCGGTTGACCAGTATATCGACGCCTATGCCGATGCCGGCGCCGATATTCTGACTGCGCATCTGGAGGCCGGACCCCACATCCACCGCACGCTTCAGGCGATCCGGGCTGCGGGCATGAAGGCGGGGCTGGCGCTCAACCCCGGCACGCCGGCCAGCGCGGCGGCGGAACTGATGGACAGCGTTGATCTGATCTGCGTGATGACGGTGAACCCCGGCTTCGGCGGGCAGAAGTTCATCGACATGACCGCCAAGGTGCGCCAGTTGCGCGAGATGATCGGCGACCGCCCGGTGCATATCGAGATCGACGGCGGGGTGGACCCGACCACCGCGCCGTTGGTGGCCGCCGCCGGAGCCGACGTGCTGGTAGCGGGCTCGGCAGTTTTCCGGGGCGGTTCGGTGGACAAGCCCGAGGTTTATGGCGACAATATCCGGGCAATCCGCGACGCGGCCAATGCCGCGCTCGGCTGAGCCTGCGGCTGACCGTCGGCGGATCACCAGAACCGGAGAATGAACCCGTGAAAATCACCCGCCGAAATTTCCTGACCGCCACCGGCGCCGCCGCACTGGCCGCCGGCCTGCCGGCCCGGCTCTGGTCACTGGGAACCATCGAAGCCGGCAATATTCGCATCGACAGCCTGTCCGATGGCAACCTGACGTTGCCCGGCAATTTCATCTTCGGCCCCGCCCCACAGGACGAACTGGCCGAACTGCTCAAGACCCACGGCATCGACACCATCCCCGAGCGCGTCACCCCGCCCTGCAATGTCACGCTCTTGCGCGATGGCAGCCGCACGGTGCTGTTTGACACCGGCGCCGGCCCGGCTTTTCAGGCGACGGCGGGCGAACTGCCCGATGCGCTCGATGAACTCGGCGTGGCGCCCGAAGATGTGACCCATGTGGTCTTTACCCACGGCCACCCGGATCACCTGTGGGGGGTGCTCGACGATTTCGACGAGCCGGTGTTCTACGAGGCGCAACACATGATGGGCCGGGTCGAATTCGACTACTGGAGCGACCCCGATACCGTCAACACCATCGGCGAATCCCGCGCCACTTTTGCAGTCGGTGCAAAGCGGCGACTGGAGACCATGGGCGCCGATGCCTTTGTCCTTTTCGAAGGCGAATCCGAGGTGCTGCCGGGCATTCTGGCCATCCCGACATTCGGCCACAGCCCCGGCCATTATGCCTTTGCGCTGGCGGCCGGCGGCACGCAGGTCATGGTGGTGGGGGACGCGCTCACCAACGGCCACATGGCCTTCGAGCGCCCCGACTGGCCGTCGGGCTCGGACCAGGACCAGGCCGCCGGCGCGGCCACGCGCGTCAAGCTGCTTGACCGGATCGTGGCCGATGACATGACGCTGATCGGCTACCACCTTGACCGGCCCGGCATCGGCAAGGCCGAAAAACTGTCCGAGGGTCGTTTCCGTTTTACCGCGCTCTGACCAATTCACCCCTTCCATGACAAACAGTGGCCCGGAGCCCCGGGTCGATAAAGGACATACCCGTGACCGCCATAGTCTTCGATCTCGACGGAACACTGATCGACAGTGCGCCCGACATCCGCGCCATCGCCAACAAGGTGCTTGCTGATGAGGGGGCCGGGTCGATCACGCTGGAAGAAACCCGTGACTTCATCGGAAACGGCGCGGCCACATTCGTGGCCCGGATGATGGCCGCGCGTGGGGTCGACACCGCCCCGGATATCCAGGAACGGAT
>JALSJL010000176.1 GCA_026989405.1 Marinosulfonomonas sp.
CTGGGCAAGGTTCTGGGCCCGCGCAACCTGATGCCGAACCCCAAGGTGGGCACGGTGACGATGGATGTGGCCGAGGCCGTGAAGGCGGCCAAGGGCGGTCAGGTCCAGTTCCGCGCCGAAAAGGCCGGTGTGGTTCATGCCGGTATCGGCAAGGCCAGCTTCAGCACCGAGCAACTGGCCGAGAATCTGCGCGCCTTTGTCGATGCCGTGTCGAAGGCCAAACCGGCCGGGGCCAAGGGATCCTATATGAAACGGGTTTCACTGAGCTCGACCATGGGTCCGGGCGTGTCGGTCTCGATCGACAGCGCGACCGGCAACTGAAACACGGATGCGCGCCAGGCGCATCCTGAGAATTCCGGGCGCGTCAGTGCCCGGATTGCGGGGCCAGAATACCGGCCCCGTTCTGTCCGAGACGGAGGGTTGGGTGAAGGCCCGATAATTCCTTCCTGAGATGGGAAGCGAGACCCAGGAATTTCCGAAGGGCATACCTTCGGGCGATCTTATGGCTCGGGACCCTGACTTGGACCCGAAGCGGTGGGGAAACCCGCCATCAAGGGTCGGGGAAACCCGACATAAATGAGCCGGGGGTTCTCCCCCAAATTGGAGTAATACTGTGGATAGAGCCCAGAAAGAGAAAGTGGTCGAGGAACTCGGCCAGATCTTCGAAAGCTCTGGCGTCGTCGTGGTCTCGCACTACGAAGGCCTCACGGTTGCCGAGATGCAGGATCTGCGCGCGCAAATGCGTGAAGCGGGTGGATCCGTTCGTGTCGCCAAGAACAGGCTCGCCAAGATCGCCCTTGAGGGAAAGCCATGCGAAGGCATTGCCGACCTGATGACGGGCATGACCGTTCTGTCCTTTTCCGATGACCCCGTGGCTGCGGCCAAGGTTGCGGAAGCATATGCCAAGGCGAATGACAAATTTGTCATTCTTGGCGGTGCAATGGGCGAAACGGCTCTGGATCCTGCCGGTGTGAAAGCCGTCGCAGCAATGCCATCCCGCGAGGAGCTTATTGCCTCCATCGTTGGCTGCATTGCGGCGCCTGCTGCAAACA
The DNA here is from genome assembly GCA_026989405.1 of Marinosulfonomonas sp. Taxonomy (GTDB): domain Bacteria; phylum Pseudomonadota; class Alphaproteobacteria; order Rhodobacterales; family Rhodobacteraceae; genus JAJRUE01. The sequence continues at coordinate 1,053 of JALSJL010000176.1, forward strand.
TCGCCGGGGCCATTGGCGCACCTGCATCGAATATCGCGAGCATCCTTTCGACCATCGAAGAGAAGGCGGAAGCCGCGTAACGCAACCTTTGAGACCGCATCGTAGGGCATGGCCCATGCGACGTTGGAACACAAATCTAGAGACGGAACCTGTAAAATGGCTGATCTGAAAGCACTCGCCGAAAGCATCGTGGGTCTGACCCTGCTGGAAGCACAAGAACTGAAAACCATCCTCAAGGATGACTATGGCATCGAGCCCGCCGCCGGCGGCGCTGTGATGATGGCCGGCCCTGCCGATGGCGGTGGCGAAGCCGCCGAAGAGCAAACCGAATTTGACGTGATCCTGAAATCCGCTGGTGACAAGAAGATCAACGTCATCAAGGAGGTTCGCTCGATCACCGGGCTGGGCCTGAAAGAAGCCAAGGACCTGGTCGAAGCCGGCGGCAAGGCCGTCAAGGAAGGCGTCGACAAGGCCGAAGCAGAAGAGATCAAGGGCAAGCTGGAAGCAGCTGGCGCAGAGGTCGAACTGAAGTAATGGCGGGGTCAACCCCGCCCTGCGGGCAGCCCGATACCTAGCGTTTCGGGCTGATCGTTGGGAAAACTGGCTGGATCCGGGGCGCATTGCCCGGGTCCGGCCAACCTCGTCTTGGCGAGGGCCCGCAAGATGACGGGCCTTCCCCAAGGCGGTTCAATGGATCGGGAGCCTGCCGGTGGGACGGTGGGCACGAATTGGTCCGAACCCGCTTGTTTCAATGTGCGGCCGCGCCGGTGCCCCGACGGCGTGTGCAATACAAAAGAAACGGAAAGGTATTTGAGAGCATGGCTCAGACCTACGCAGGCCAGAAACGTATCCGCAAATTCTATGGCAAGATCCGCGAAGTATTGGAGATGCCGAATCTGATCGAGGTTCAGAAATCCTCCTATGATCTGTTCCTGAAATCAGGCGATCAGGACATCCCCGCCGATGGCGAGGGCATCAAGGGTGTCTTTCAGTCGGTATTCCCGATCAAGGATTTCAACGAGACCGCCGTGCTTGAATTTGTCAAGTATGAGCTGGAGCAGCCGAAATATGATGTCGAGGAATGCCAGCAGCGCGACATGACCTATGCCGCGCCGCTGAAGGTCACGCTGCGCCTGATCGTGTTTGATATCGACGAGGATACCGGTGCGAAATCTGTCAAGGATATCAAGGAACAGGACGTGTTCATGGGCGATATGCCCCTGATGACACCGAATGGCACCTTTGTGGTGAACGGCACCGAGCGGGTCATCGTTTCCCAGATGCACCGCAGCCCCGGCGTGTTCTTTGACCATGACAAGGGCAAGACGCACAGCTCGGGCAAGCTGCTCTTTGCCTGCCGCATCATCCCCTATCGCGGCTCCTGGCTGGATTTCGAGTTCGACGCCAAGGATATCGTCTTTGCCCGTATCGACCGGCGCCGCAAATTGCCGGTGACCACGCTGCTCTATGCCCTGGGCCTGGACCAGGAAGGCATCATGGATGCCTATTATGACACCGTGACCTTCCGGCTGGAAAAGAACCAGGGCTGGGCCACCAAGTTCTTCCCCGAGCGGGTGCGCGGCACCCGCCCGACCTATGATCTGGTTGATGCCGCCACCGGTGAAGTGATTGCCGAGGCCTCCAAGAAGGTCACCCCGCGCGCGGTCAAGAAACTGATCGACGAAGGCACCGTGACCGAGCTTCTGCTGCCATTCGATCAGATCATCGGGCGCTATGTTGCCAAGGATATCATCAACGAGGAAACCGGCGCGATCTATGTCGAGGCCGGCGATGAGCTGACCTGGGAGGTGGACAAGGCCGGCGAAGTGACCGGCGGCACGCTGAAAGAACTGCTGGATGCCGGTTTTACCGAGATCCCGGTTCTGGATATCGACAATATCAATGTCGGCCCCTACATGCGCAACACCATGGCCGCCGACAAGAATCTGGGCCGCGACACCGCGTTGATGGATATCTACCGGGTCATGCGCCCGGGCGAGCCGCCCACCGTGGATGCGGCCAGCGCGCTGTTCGATCAGCTGTTCTTTGACAGCGAACGCTATGACCTCAGCGCTGTCGGCCGGGTCAAGATGAACATGCGCCTGGCGCTGGATGCCGAAGACACCATGCGCACGCTGCGCAAGGAAGACATCATCGCCTGCATCAAGGCGCTGGTCGAGCTGCG
>JALSJL010000177.1 GCA_026989405.1 Marinosulfonomonas sp.
CATTTCGGAGAAAACGGCCGCGCCTTCGCTGTCGGTGCCCGGGTGCTGTCCGGTCGATCCGTCAATCTCGGAGCCGAAGTTTTCTTCCAGCTTGGCCGAAATCATCCCGTCCGGGAAGTGGAAGGTGTCGAACGCACCGCTGTCGAGTGCGGCGCGAACAATGCCCGAACCGCCCTGGTCAACGTAACCGGCAACGACCAGGCGGTCGCCACCAGCCGATGCCAGTGCGCCAACCTCGGCCGAGTAGTCGGCCTTGCCGTCTTCATGTGCCGCATTGATCGTTACGGATCCGCCGCGTTCCGTGAAGGCGGCTTCGAAGGCGTCGGCAAGGCCCTTTCCGTAGTCATTGTTGGTATAGGTGACGGCGACTTCGTTGATGCCCTGCTCAAGCAGGATCTCGGCCATCACGACACCCTGGCGCGCATCCGAAGGCGCGGTGCGGAAGAACAGACCGTTGTCTTCTGCCGTCGAAAGCGCCGGCGATGTGGCCGATGGCGAGATCATCACGATCCCGTTGGGAACTGCGACATTGGACAGAATGGCGCCGGTGACACCAGAACAGTCAGCCCCCATGATCCCCTTGACGCCGTCGGAAGTGATCAGGCGTTCGGCAGCAGCCGTGGCAGCGCCTGCGTCAATGCAGGTCGAGTCGGCGCGAACCGGTGTGACCGTGGCGCCACCAAGCAGCGCGCCGGAATCGGTGACTTCTTTCATCGCCAGTTCGGCGGCGTCCGCCATCTGCGGGGTCAGCGACTCGATCGGGCCGGTAAACCCGATGATGATGCCGATCTTGATTTCCTCGGAATGCGAGCCGGCAAAGGCGGCCCCCGCGGTCAGTGCGGATACGGCCGAAGCCATCAGCAGTTTTTTCATTGTGTTTCTCCCTATTTGGCACATTGTCCTGACAGTGCAGGCTAGTGGGTGTTCACAAAAAAGAAAACCCCGTCTTTTCGCGGGGCGCAACCGGAAAAATCCTGTATTGTCGGCGCTGACAACCCCGGGGCCGGCCTTTGCCGGTCGGCAAGCCGCATGGCCCGGCGGCCAGGCCCCGGCCAAATGGTCAGGAGACTGTTCATGCCGCGTGTTCTTTCGACTGTCTTGCAACTGATCCTGGTGGTCTGGGCCGTGTCCGCCCAGGCGCAAACCATCCAGACGAGTGTCGGCAAACTGAATGTTGTCAAGATTCTCGGCGGGCTGACCGAACCCTGGAGCCTGGCTTTTCTGCCAGATGGCGCGTTTCTGGTCACCGAGCGTGGCGGGCGTCTGATACTGGGGGAAGCGGGAAAAGGCGCACATGTCGTCAAGGGCGTCCCGCCGGTTGTGGCCGCGGGGCAGGGTGGTCTGTTTGATGTGGTCGTGGCCCGGGATTTTGCCCGGACCCGCGAGGTTTTTCTGAGCTACGCACGCAAACAGAAAGGCGGGGCCGGGACGGCCCTGGCTGTCGCACGCTTGTCCGACGACGGCACGCGGCTTGAAAACCTGCGCCTGATTTTCGAGATGGCGCCGGGCAGCTCGGGTGGTCGCCATTTTGGCGGACGGATCGTCGAAGCGCGCGACGGGACGCTGTTTCTGACGCTTGGCGAACGGGGCGACCGGCCGGCGGCGCAAGACTTGGGCCGGCACAACGGAAAGATCGTTCGCATCAACCGCGACGGCTCGGTGCCGGCAGACAACCCCTTTGTGTCGACCCCCGGGGCGTTGCCTGAAATCTGGTCGCTCGGGCATCGAAACCCGCAAGGGGCGGCGCTGGATGATCAGGGCCGGCTCTGGGTCAGCGAGCATGGGGCAAAGGGCGGAGACGAGATCAATCTTGTGCGCCGAGGCGCGAACCATGGCTGGCCGGTGATCGCCTATGGCCGGCATTATTCCGGTGCAAGAATTGGCGAGGGAACGAAAAAGCCCGGGATGGAGCAACCGCTTTTCTATTGGGATCCGTCCATCGCGCCATCGGGGCTGATGATCTACTCTGGCAAGGTCTGGCCCGCGTGGCGCGGAGACCTTTTCATCGGATCGCTCAAGTTCCACCTGATTTCCCGGCTTGACCCGAAAACCTGGGCAGAAGAGCGGCTGGCATCGTCGCATACATCACGGGTGCGCGATGTGCGCGAGGCGCCGGATGGCTCGATCTGGTTTCTCAGTGTCGGGCGGGGGGCCGTCTTTCGACTGGCCCCGTAACCGGCAGGGCACCTGAGCTTGCGCTCAGACCGACAGCCGCAGCCCATGCGCGCCACGTTCGCGATAGGGCGTCGTGTTGTAATGCGACCGGTAGCACTTCGAAAAATGCGACGGTGATGCGAAACCGCAGGCGAGCGCGACGTTGATCACGCTCATGTCGGTCTGCATCAGCAGATTGCGCGCCTTTTGCAGCCGCAGTTCCATGTAATAGCGCTTCGGAGACCGGTTGAGATAGCGCCGGAACAGCCGCTCGAGCTGGCGGGTGGACATGCCGACCTCGGCCGCCATGAGCGACGGGCTGACCGGGTCTTCGGTGTTTTCTTCCATCATCTGGATGACGCGCGACAGTTTCGGATGGCGCACGCCAATGCGGGCCGGAACCGACAGGCGCTGCGTGTCCTGGTCGGTCCGGATGGATGAGTAGAGCTGCTGGTCGGCCACTGCATTTGCCAGCTCTTCGCCATGCTCGTCGGCAATGAGTTTGAGCATCAGGTCAATGGCGGACGTTCCGCCAGCTGCCGTCATGCGGTTGCCGTCAATGGTGAAAACCGACTTCGTCAACAACACATCTTCGAACGATTCGGCAAAGCTGTGCTGGTTTTCCCAGTGAATTGTCGCGCGTTTTCCATCAAGCAGGCCGGCCAGCGCCAACGTGTGACCGGCGGTGCACAGCCCGCCGATGCGCGCACCCCGCCGGGCCTCGCGGCGCAGCCAGTTGATGACCCTGCGGTTTGAGGCATGTTCGATGTCAATTCCGCCGCAAACCATGATCGTGTCGTTACGGCCGGTGTCGCCAAGCCCGCCCTGCAGTGCAATTTCGATCCCGAGCGAACAGGTCACCGTCTCGGCGTTTTCACCGATCAGTTCCCATTCATACAAGGTCTGCCCCGAGACCCGGTTTGCTATCCGCAAACACTCGACCGCGCAGGAAAAGGACAAAAGGGTAAACTGATCAAGCAGCAGAAACCTGAAGGTTCGCGGCCGCCCGGTTCTGGTCAGAGGCTGCTTTGGATCGCTCATGGCGCCACCCTGCAATAATG